>NZ_CAJMYZ010000025.1:0-130076 GCF_905220155.1 Paraburkholderia sp. J7
TATGCAGTAACGTCCAGAACCCCGGTGTCTCCGAAAGAGAACCGGGGTTCTGGCGTTTGGGCGTCGTAAACAAGCATTCACGGGTCCACACGCTCCCTGACGAATTCGGCACGGATGCTCATGTGCACATCGTCCCCGACAGCGGAGGACCATTTCGTTAGCCCGAAAGCCGCCCGGCTGAAATGGCCGTCGGCGGAGAAGGCCAGCGTTTGGCGAGTGCCCGCAGGCTCGCGCGGGTCTGAGTCGAAGGTCACAGCGAGTGTGACGGGACGTGTCGTCGTGCGGATCGTTAGGTCACCTGTCAAAAGGCAATTCAACGGACCGGTCCGGACAAGGCGAGTGCTGACGAAGCGAATGGCCGGATAGTGCATCACGTCCAGCATGCCACCGCCTTCAACAATTCCGGTGACAAACGGCGCGTTCGCTTCGAGGCTTGTCGCGTCGATCGTCACCATGACCCGGCCTGAAGCCACGCCCTCGAATCCATCGAGCTCGGCACCTATGCGGCTGAAGTGCATCGTGAGACTCGAGTGCCAGACGTTCGTGACGTCGAACGTCACACCCGAACGGCCGGGATCGAGTCGATACTGTGCCAGCGGAGAAGACACATCGACCGGATCGGCGCTAACCCCGGCCGCCGCACACGCAGTGCAGACAAACGTCGCGATTGCAATTGTGTGTGGCCTGAGACGACCGATGGACAGGCCACGTCGACAGATGGGGTTACGTTCCCGCACGCTCTACCTCCACTTTTCGGGATGCCCGCCAAGCGCGCTGCAGAAGTCGACAGCTATCGTGCGCAATTGACCCTCAGCCATCTGTGCTCGAGTCACTCGCACGGCCCCGTGACGTGCTGAGGGCACCGGGAAAACGCTCCGCATGCCCTCTTTATTCCGTCGCGTTTGAAAGTCGAAGCATTTTGTTGTGAATCTGTAAGGAAAAAATTTTCAGCAGCTGTGGAATAGGCATGCACGTGCGAGGTTTACCCACCAACACGGTGCGACCTCGGAACGAGCGAGCCAGGTCTGATCGCAGACGAACCACTTCCACGAAGCCTGCAAATGAGCCGAACGACAATTCAGCCTCTCTGGGTCCGCACGACACACTGGATCAACGCGGTGGCAGTCGTGCTGATGGTGACAAGCGGCTGGCAGATCTATGATGCCTCGCCTATCTTTGCCCGACTGACCTTTCCCGCGAGTGTGACATTGGGCGGATGGTTGGGCGGCGCGTTGCAGTGGCACTTCGCGATCATGTGGTTGCTGGTCGCGAATTATCTCGTCTACATGTTCCTCAATATCCTGTCGAAGCGCCTCTGGAGAAAGCTTCTGCCGATTCGAATCGGGGCGCTAGCAAGGGATCTTGCCGCCGCGCTGCGCGGCAAGCTGAAGCATGAAGATCTAGCGCGCTACAACGCCGTTCAAAAGCTGGCATACGTGGTGGTTATCGTGGACATCGCGATCCTGATCCTTTCCGGGTTGGCGGTCTGGAAATCGGTTCAGTTCCCCCTGCTGCGAACGCTCATGGGGGGATACGACAACGCGCGTGTCGTCCACTTCTTCGCCATGAGCATTCTCGTAGCGTTTTTCGTCGTGCACGTCGTCATGGTCGCATTCGTGCCGCGCTCGCTGCTCCTGATGATTCGCGGACGGTAATTGCCCATGCGCTCCGGCAAAAGACAACCCAATGCCTTTCTCGTCTCGAACGCAGATTCGATCATCAAGGACGCGCGTAGCGAATTGAAGAGTCCCGCGCGCAGATTGCTCGGCAGACAGATACTCACGCTCGGCGGCATTGCCATGCTTTCGGGCTGCGATCTCTCGAGCGACAAGTCGGTGAACACCATGCTGCGCAAGATGTCGTTCTTCAACGACCGCGTGCAGGCGCTGCTCTTCGATCCGAACAAGATGGCGCCGACGTATCCAGAGTCGATGATCACGCGACCTTTCCCGTTCAACGCGTTCTATGACATCGACGACGTACCGGAAGTCGACCCCGCAACCTGGCGACTTCAGGTAGGCGGACTCGCGAACGGCAAACGCACATGGACGCTCGCCGAACTGCAAGCGATGCCCCAGGAAAGTCAGATCACACGTCACATCTGCATCGAGGGATGGAGTGCGATTGGACATTGGGGCGGCGTGCGCTTTTCCGAATTCCTGCGCCGCGCCGGAGCAGACACGACTGCGAAGTACGTCGCGCTCCATTGCGCCGATAACTACTGGACCAGCATTGATATGCCGACAGCGCTGCACGCGCAGACGTTGCTGACGTTGACCTACGACGGGGACGTGCTGCCGCCGAAGTACGGCTTTCCCGCGAAGCTGCGCATGCCGACCAAACTCGGCTACAAAAATCCCAAGCACATCGTCGCAATCACGGTGACGAACGAGTATCCCGGCGGTTATTGGGAGAACCAGGGATACAACTGGTTTGGCGGTTCCTGAAGGGGAATCGGCCTTTTCCTCAACGCGTATCTGCTATACGGAGTATTCATGACCATTCGACTGAAGGTTGGCGCGGCCATTGCCGCAATGGCGCTTGCCGGCGGCGCGCTGGCACAAACGCCCGATGCCAAGCCAACGCGTATTCGCGGCAATGTCGTGTCTCTCGACGGCGATGTTCTCAAGGTCCATCGCCGCAGTGGCGATACGGTCTCGATCGCCCTCGCGGCAAATGTTCCCGTGTCGGCCGTCAAGGCGATGCAGCTCTCCGACATCAAGCCGGGAACGTTCGTCGGCACGGCCGCGACGACCGGCACGGACGGCAAGCTGACTGCAACGGAAGTCGTCGTTTTCCCGGAAGCCGCACGCGGCACGGGGGAGGGCCACTACGCGTGGGACCTCGGCCCGAACAGCACGATGACCAATGCGAATGTCGATACCGTCGTGCAGGGCACGGACGGCCGCAATCTCAAGCTGTCGTACAAGGGCGGCAGCAATGAGGTAACGGTGCCGCCGAATGTACCCATCGTTACGTTCATGCCAGCGGCGCGCACAGATCTGGCGCCGGGCAAGCAAGTCTTCGTGGTCGCGAAACCCGCGTCACAGGGCACGTATACCGCGCAGCGCGTGGTGGTCGAAAAAGACGGCGTCGTCCCGCCAATGTAAGCGACAGCGTCGCGGCTCTCCCACCTGGGCGATGACTTTTGCCGAAAGCATGCTCATCGCCAGGTCGGAATGAGGGATGCTGCGAGCAGCACGCCCATCGCGAGATTGAGCATGCGCCAGTGACGCGGCGTTCGAAAGAACCGCGCGAGTAGCACGCCGAGCGCACACCAGAGCGCGAGCGACGCGCACGCAGCAACGCCGAATGCCGTGCCGAGCAGCATTGCGAGGCGGTTCGGATTGCTCGCGAACAGCGTGAACGACGCCGCCGCACCGACCGTCATCGCCCAGCTCTTTGGGTTGAGCCAGAGCAGCAGCAAACCGTTGACGAGCGTAACCGGACGCGCGGGGCCGTTGCCTGCACCCGGCGGCCCGCTACGCGCGATACGCCACGCGAGCCACAACAGATACGCAGTGCCGAGCACCTTCACCGCCGTTTGCAGCGACGGGAGGGCGAGCAGCAAACCGCCTAGTCCAAGTGCAGCGACCGCAGCGAGCAAGGCAAGGCCTATCGCGATGCCTAGCATCAGTGGAATCGAACGTACGAAGCCGAAGCGCGCGCCCGACGCGGTGGCGAGCGTGGTAGCTCCGCCGGGCGTCACGGTCGAGACGGCGACGAAAAGCACGAGCGGCAGAATCGAGGTCATGGGTGCCCATCTGTGTGAGTGAGAGGTGCACTGTACGGATCGGCAACGCATCGTGAAAGGTAATAATATTGATGCGCTCCATTACGCGGAATAATGCATCGATGAGCAGGAACCTGGACCTCGACCTCATACGTACCTTCGTTGCCGTTGCCGATAGCGGCAGCATGACGGTTGCCGCGAATTTGCTGCACATGACGCAAGGCGCCGTGAGCCAGCAGGTGAAGCGCCTCGAAGACGTGCTGGATTGCCTTTTATTCGTACGCAAGACGCGCAAGCTGGAGCTTTCGCGCGAGGGCGAGGCGTTTCTCGTGAAAGCACGCCAACTGCTGCGGCTCAACGATGAAATCTGGGCCGACATGACCGGCCAGCCGCTGCGTGGCGCCCTGCGTGTGGGCGTGCCTTACGACCTCGTGACGCGGCTCGCGCCCGCGATGAAGGCATTCGCCGAAGCCCATCCAGACGTTGACATATCGCTGGTCTGCGCGGCCTCACCGGAACTCAGCGATGCAGTCGATAGCGGTCATGTGGACGTGTCGTTGCTCGAATATGTCGCGAGCGAAGCCGAAGGCGAAGTGGTCGGCATCGAGCCCCTGGTGTGGGCCAATGGGCGCGGCAGCGATGCGTGGCGCAAGCGGCCATTGCCACTGTCGATGGTGGACGAGCACTGTGCGTTCCGGCAGGTTGTACTCGGCGCGCTCGCGGACAAGGGCATTGCGTGGCGCACCGTGTTCGAGAGCGGCAACATCGAGGCGACCGCTGCGACGGTGCGCGCAGGCCTTGCGATCACGGCCTGGCTCGCCTCCACGGTGCCGGCCGGTGTGGAGATGCTCACGCCTGAAGCAACCGGCTTGCCTGCGCTGCCTGCGTTCGCGATCTGCCTGCGATTTCCAGCGACAGTTCAACCCGCAGCGCAGGAATTCGCGCGCTACGTACGCGAATCGATGGGGAATGAATCAGGCGCTCGGCGCGTGCAGCTAGCGAACATTGCGTGACGCACCCTACAAGCGCTGCGGCACCGCCTGCGCAAAGAAGTCGGTGACCCGGCGCACTCGCGCAGGCACGAAACGGCGTCTCGGCCAGACGATACTCACGTCGCGAGCGTCCCGAATGAAATCGTCGAGCACGGTCACGATGTCGGGATGCTTGAGTTCGTCGGTAAGCGAGAGCTTCGCGAAGAGTCCGATTCCCACACCCGCGAGCACGGCAGAACGTATCGTCTCGACGCTATTCGACGACAGGTTGCCTCGCACGGGTACGCTGAACCGGCCGCGCGGCCCATGAAACGGCCAGTTCGCCGATTCGAGCAGACCGCCATAGAGCAGGCAATTGTGACTGGTGAGTTCCGCAGGGTCCTTCGGTATGCCGTGTTGCTCGAAATAGCGACGCGATCCGACGCAGACCAGCGGGGTGCTGGCGATACGCCTCACGACCGCATCCGGGTCATTGACGGCGCCCACTCGAATCGCGAGATCGATACGATCCTCCACCATATCGCGCACGAAATCCGACAACACCAGATCGACCTGAAGACCTGGATGGCGCGACAGTAGCTCGGGAATGAGCGGCAGAACATGCAGGCGGCCGAACGTCGAAGCGGCGGCGATCCGGACAAGGCCCGAGACGTCCAGCGTACTGCTCGTCAGTTCGCCGTCGGCCAGTTCGATTTCGTCCAGCAACGGCTTGGTCCGCTCATAGTACTTCTGCCCCTGGTCCGTCAACGTCACGCTGCGCGTGCTTCGGTTGAGTAACAGCACGCCGAGGCGCCTCTCCAGCGCGCCGATCGCCTTGCTGATGGCGGACTGTGACTCGCCCGTTCGACGCGCCGCGGCGGAAAAGCCACCCGCTTCGACAACGGCAATGAAGGCGTTCAATTCGTGAAACCGATCCATTGCATGTCTCTCGTGCCACCTATTCTCTCGAGGAATGGGTCTTATGATAACTCTGCTAATTATCAGCTGCCGGGGCGGGAATTACGATGTCACTTCCGATCACCAACAGGCAGAAGGTTCCAATGTCCACACTCGCAGGAAAGATCGCCGTCGTTAGCGGCGCAACGACGGGTATCGGCCTCGCGATCGCCCAGCGGTTCGTCGCCGAAGGTGCTTACGTCTTTATCTTCGGCCGTCGGCAAGGCCCGCTCGACGAAGCCGTCGAACGGATTGGGCGCAACGTAACCGCGATCCAGGCCGACGCAGCGGACCTCGACGATCTCGACCGTGTTGCTGCAGCAGTCAGGAACGAAAAGGGTGTCGTCGACATCATTGTGTCGAACGCGGGCTACACCGAGCAGGCTTCGATCGACACCATCACGCCCGAGCATTTCGACAAGGCATTCAACCTCATGGCGCGCGGTCCCGTATTTCTGGTGCAGAAACTGCTGCCGATGATGACAGGTGGCGGATCGATCATCCTGGTCTCATCGGCCATGCACGTGATGGGCATTCCAGGTCATACCGCTTACGCGGCGACCAAGGCCGCATTGCGTTCCTATGCTCGCACGTGGGCCGCCGAATTCAAGGATCGCGGCATTCGCGTCAATATGCTCAGCCCTGGTGTCACCGACACTCCGATTCTCGACGCCCAGTCGGCGACACGCGAGGAACTGGTGAGCATGTACAAGAGCATGGTTCCGATCGGCCGACTGGCCCGGGCCGAGGAGATGGCAAGCGCTGCGCTCTTTCTCGCCTCCGACCAGAGTTCCTATATGACGGGCGCGGATTTGATGAATGACGGCGGCATTGGCCAGGTCTGAGGCAAGCAGGTCGCCATCCACGGTGGAGTCGTCTGACGTAGCAGATTTCGGCATGCGTCCGAGCAACTTTGTTATAGAGGATAACTAAAGGAGCATTCAATGAGCTACGCAATCATCGGGCTTGGCAAGATCGGCACGGCCATCGCGCAAGCATTCGCCGATCAAGGTATCGAAGTCGCCGTGGCAGGCAGGCGGCCGGTGGACGCGCTCGCAGCGCGGATTGGGCCGTCGCTCGTTCCAAAGCGCATCGAGGACGCATTCAAGGCCGACATTGTGATTCTGGCCGTCCCCTTCGGTGCTCACGAGGACGTCGCCCGGCTTGTCGGGAACTGGGAGGGGAAAATCGTGATCGACGCAATGAACGCGTACGGCGTGCCCGTGAAGGAGTTGGACGGTCTGCCTTCGAGCGCGGTCGTTGCAAAGTCGTTTCCGGGCGCGAAGCTGGTGAAAGCCTTCAACCACCTGCCTGCAGCCACGCTGGCACAGGGGCCGACGCCGCCGCATGGCGGCAGGCGGGTCGTGTTCGTCTCTAGCGACGACGAAGCGGCTAGCGCCTCGGTGTCGGCCCTCATCGACCGGCTCGGCTTCGCGCCGGTCGAGCTCGGGAAGATCGGCGAGGGCGGCCTCCTCGTGCAGGCGCGCGGCAATACGTGGGCCCAGCTTATCTTCCAGGATCTGGTCAAGTTCGACTGATAGACGGCGCGAAAACGTGCCGGACGGCGTTCTGATGAGCCAAAGTATTCGCGCGGGATGCGGGTCGAGGCATCTCGCCGACTAAGGCGCGATCCAGGTGCCGCACCATTTCCCTTCATCAAACACGAGACTGGCCCGCATATGCCCCGCGGGATTCAGATCGAGGTAGTCGATTCTCGATACGGTCACTTCGACCAGGCAGAAGTTTTCGAACCCGTCTGTTGGGTCGAGATCTTCGCCATGCGCCGCAGCATGCGCTTCAGCGGGAGACGCAACCGGCGTCGCGGGCGCAAGCGGCGTGCGATAGACGATCAACGTTCGAGGTCGGCTTGCGTTCCATGCTGCTGTCGTTTCCGACGGCGCCTCGACAAGTCGTGCAACGCCATAGAGTCGTATTTGCACTCCGGCGTCGAGATCGCAGCCGACAAGCGATATGCGCGAGTCGCGCCGCAATTCAGCCACTTTCGTAGAGCGCACGTCGGTATGAAACATGACTGAACGCTGCTCGCGAGCGGCGCGTCGCAGCACAACCGTCCGCACGGCGGGTGCGCCATCGAGCCCGATCGTCGCGGCCTGCAGCATCGTAAAGGGCGAGCGCTCCTTGCCGGCGTTTGCGCCGGCGTGCAGGCGTGCCCAGACCGCGTCGACGATCTGATCCATATCTGGCGCGTTACAGACCACGCACGATACCGCCATCGACTCGGATGTTTTGCCCCGTGATGTACCCCGCGGCATCCGACAAGAGGAACGCCACCGTTTGCGCGATCTCCTGTGTCTTGCCGAAGCGGCCAACCGGAATGCGGGCGACGATCTCGGGCGTTTCGGGCCAACTGTCGATAAATCCCGGCAGAACGGAATTGATTCGAATATTGTCCTTGGCGTAGCGATCGGCGTAGAGGCGTGTGAACGAACTCAACGCGGCGCGCAGCGCAGAAGAAACGGGCATGGCCTGCTCGGGCGCATCGGCGGCGAAGCTCGAAATATTCACCACCGCGCCGCCGCCTTGTTCGAGAAATGCAGGCGTCACACGGCGCAGCACGCGTGCGACGTTGAGCACGATGAGATCGAGCCCGAGATGCCACTGTTCGTCGGCGATAGAAAGCAGATCGCCCTTCGGTGGGTGCCCCGTGTTGTTCACCACGGCGTCGATGCGGCCGTACTTTTCGAGCGTTTCGCTAACGAACCGGTCGATACAGTCCGGATCGGTTACCGAGCCCGTAAAGCCGAATCCACCCAGCTCTTTCGCCAGCTCGGCCGCGCTGCCAGAGGGCGACATCAAGGCCAGACGGTAGCCGCTGGCTGCCAGTTCGCGCGCGATCGCCGCACCCATGCCCTTGCCGGCCGCCGTGACGAGTGCTACTTTTTCTACTGCCATGTTGCTCTCTCCTTGAATGGATTCAGCGCCGCAACGCTGCGCTGCATGGGACTTCGTGCAGAAACTGTATGGCGTTATGATTGAATTGTCGAATGATGTTTCTTATAGTCTGACAATAAAATTTCTACTGGCTCGCTATTGAATCGCTGCTGGCGAATTGCCGACCTTTCAATAGCCAATATATCCGTTGAAGCACTCATTGAAGCCACGCCACCTGCCGCCGCTGAATGCGCTCCGCGCGTTCGACGCATCCGCCCGGCACCTCAATTTCCGGCTCGCGTCGGAGGAACTCGGCGTGACGCAGGGCGCTGTCGCGCAACAGGTGCGGGTGTTGGAGGAAGCCCTGAATTTGCCCCTTTTCGCAAGGGGGCCGCGGGGGCTCGCGCTCACGACCGAGGGGCATACTTACTTTACTGCCGTCCAGCGGGCGCTCACGATCGTCGCCGACGCGACCGAGGCGCTGAACCGGCGTTCGACGTCCCTCACGATCAGCACGACGCCGTCATTTGCTTCGAAGTGGCTGATACCCAGGCTAGCAGAGTTTGCCGAAACACATCCGGAAATCGACGTCCGGATTATTGCTGATGCAACGCTGTGCAACTTCAAATCCGATGGCGTGGATATCGCGGTTCGGCTCGGCAAGCCACCGTTCGCGAAAGGTCTCGTCAGCGACCTGCTATTTCCGCTACAGGTGTTCGCCGTAGCCAGTCCGCAACTGCTCAAGCACGACTGCCCGGTGCGCATGATCGCGGACCTGGAAAACTATGTGCTGCTGCACGATTCTCATGACCTGTGGCCGGAGTTTTTCAACGCACTGGGCTACGCAAACGGCATCGACACGCTGAAAGGGCCGCGCTTCAGTCAGTCGTCGCTTGCCATCGACGCCGCCATTGCGGGGCAGGGCGTCGCGCTCACGAGCGAGCATCTTGTCGCGCGCGATATCGCAGCCGGAAGATTGCAACGCCTGTTCGACTTTTCGCTGCCACTGTCGCTCGGTTATTACGTGGTCCTCCCCCAGGGCAGCGTCCGATGGGAGACAAGCCAAAAGCTTCGCACCTGGCTGCTCGCCCAATTCCATCTGGCTTCGAAAGCGGCTCCTTAGCGCGTTGACGCAGGCGTTCGCCGTTCGCAAGTTCTGCGCCAACATCCGCAACGCAACGCAACGCAACGCAGCGCGCGAGCGTGCAATGCCTCGCGGTGGGGCAGATCGTGCGCACGCATTCATCGTTCGATCACTTTACCGGTGCATAATGACTGAACCGCCGATGCAGTCGATGACTATCCGCCAAGGAGTTCGTCATGCTAGCGAGGAACGAAGAATTCGTCGCCCATCTGCTCTCCGACGTCGTGGAATTTGCGCGGGCGCGCTTGCCCGAGCCTACGTTCCAGATCGTCGAACCTTTCCTGCGGCACTACTACGATTTCGCCGACGCTGAAGATCTGCGCAGCCGCAGCATTGCCGACCTCTACGGCGCTGCCATGGCGCACTGGCGAACCGCGCAGCGCTTTGTGCCGGGCAGCGAGCGCATGCAGGTCTACAACCCGATCCTCGAACAGCATGGTTGGCATTCGGACCACACGGTCATTGAAATCGTCAACGACGACATGCCGTTTCTCGTCGATTCGGTTTCCATGGCCGTCAACCGCCTGGGTCTTGCGCTGCATTCCGCGCTGCACCCTGTATTCCGGATCTGGCGCGACAAGGACGGCGCAATTGAGCGCGTCGGCGAGGCCGGCGCCAGCGCCGGTGACGGGCAATCGCAACTCGCGTCGTTCATCCATTTCGAAGTCGACCGCTGCGGCGACGCAGCAAAGCTCGACGAATTGCGCCGCGATATAACCAAGGTGCTTGGCGACGTGCGGGCGTCCGTAGAAGACTGGCCGAACCTCCTCGAGGCCGCGCGCACCACCATCAAGACGATGAAAGCGCGCGAAACGAGCGCAGAGGACATCGAAGCGCGCGCATTTCTCGAATGGATGGTGGCCGACCATTTCACGTTCCTCGGCCAACGCGATTACGCGCTGGTTTCGCACGACGGCGGCTATGCCCTGCGCGGCGTGGAAGGCTCGGGTCTAGGCATTCTGCGCGAATCGCTGCGCGCGCCGGGCACGCCCGACATCACGCCGTTGCCTCCCGCGGCGCAAGAGATCATCGCAGGCGCGTGGCCCATTTTCCTGACGAAAGCGAACTCGCGCGCGACAGTCCACCGGCCCGGCTATCTCGACTACGTGGGCGTGAAGCTCGTCGGCGCAGATGGCAAGGTCTGCGGCGAGCGCCGCTTCGTGGGCCTCTACACGTCGACGGCCTATATGGTGTCCACCGCCGAAATCCCGATCGTGCGGCGCAAATGCGCGAATATCGTGCGACGCGCGGGTTTCCTGCCCAAAGGCCATCTCGGCAAATCGCTGGTGACGGTGCTAGAGACCTATCCGCGCGACGAGCTGCTGCAGGCGAGTGAAGACGAACTTTTCGACATTGCGCTCGGCGTGCTGCGCTTGCAGGAACACCAGCGCACGCGCCTATTCGTGCGGCGCGACCGTTTCAATCGCTTCGTTTCGTGCCTCGTATATGTCTCGCGCGACAAGTACAACACCGATTTGCGGCGGCGCATTGCGAACCTGCTCGTGGAGGCGTTCAACGGCGTTTCCGTGGAGTTCACGCCGCTGCTTTCGGAGTCGGCCATTGCGCGGATTCACTTCGTCGTGCACGCCGAGCCCGGCACGATGCCCGAAGTCGACACGAACGAACTGGAAGCGCGGCTCGTGCAGGTCACGCGCCGCTGGCAGGACGATCTGGCCGACGCGCTGCTCGACGCATTCGGCGAAGAGCAGGGCACACGTCTGCTGCATCGCTACGCCGATTCATTTCCGCCCGGCTATCGCGACGACTACCCCGCGCGCACGGCGGTACGCGACATCGAACTGATCGAGCGCGTGCAGGGAACGCAGCGCATCGCCATGAATCTGTATCGGCCCATCGAGGCGGGGCCGCGTACGTTCCGCTTCAAGGTGTATTGTGCGGGCGACGCCATTGCGCTCTCGCGCAGCCTGCCGATGCTCGAACATCTCGGCGTGCGCGTGGACGAAGAGCGGCCCTATGTGATCGAGGCGCCGTCCTGTGAGCCCGCGTGGGTCCACGATTTCGGCCTTGAACTTGCGGACGATGCCGAATTCGATATCGAACGCGTGAAGAGCCTGTTCGAAGACGCGTTCGAAAGCGTCTGGACCGCGCGCATCGAAAACGACGATTTCAACCGGCTGGTGCTGCGCGCCTACCTGAGCGCGCGCGAAGTCACGATCTTGCGCGCCTATGCGAAGTATCTGCGTCAGGTGGGCTCGACCTTCAGCGACGCCTATATCGAGCGCGCGCTAACTGGAAATCCGGCGATCGCAAGGCAGTTCGTCGAACTGTTCGTACTCCGTTTCGATCCGCGCGATGCAGCGGCGCGTGAGGAACGCACGGCGCTCATGCTCAAGGCCATCGAAAGCGCGCTGGACCAGGTGCCCAATCTCGACGAAGACCGCATCCTGCGACAGTTCCTCGGCGTGATCAACGCCACGGTGCGCACGAACTATTTCCGGCGCGAAGCCAATGGCGCGGAGCGGCCCTCGCTCTCGTTCAAATTCGATCCGTCGAAAGTGCCCGGCCTGCCCGAGCCCAAACCCATGTTCGAGATCTGGGTCTATTCGCCGCGCGTGGAAGGCGTGCACTTGCGCGGCGGGCGCGTCGCGCGCGGCGGCCTGCGCTGGTCGGATCGCCGCGAGGACTTCCGCACTGAAGTGCTCGGCCTCATGAAAGCCCAGATGGTGAAGAACGTCGTGATCGTGCCTGTGGGATCGAAGGGCGGCTTCGTCGTGAAGAATCCGCCGCCGGCGAGCGAGCGCGAAGCGTGGATGCGTGAAGGCGTCGCGTGCTATCAAACCTTCCTGCGCGGCCTGCTCGATCTCACCGACAATCTCGTGAACAACGCGATTCAGCCGCCGCCCGATGTCGTGCGCCACGACCCCGACGACCCGTACCTCGTCGTGGCCGCCGACAAGGGCACGGCGACGTTCTCGGACTATGCGAACGCGATATCCGTCGAATACGGCTTCTGGCTCGACGACGCCTTCGCCTCCGGCGGCTCGGTGGGCTACGACCACAAGAAGATGGCGATCACGGCGCGCGGCGCGTGGGAGTCGGTCAAGCGGCACTTCCGCGAAATGGGCGTGGATACGCAAGCCACCGATTTCACCGTGGTCGGCATCGGCGACATGTCGGGCGACGTGTTCGGCAACGGCATGCTGCTTTCGCCGCATATCAAACTCGTCGCGGCGTTCGATCACCGGCACATTTTCCTCGACCCCAACCCCGACCCGGCCGTGAGTCTCGCCGAACGGGCGCGGCTTTTCGCGCTCGAACGCTCGAGTTGGGCCGACTACGATCCCGCCACGATTTCGGCTGGCGGCGGCGTGTTCGCGCGCACCATGAAAACGATCCCGCTCTCAGCCGCAGTCCGAACGGCGCTCGGCATCGAGGCGGCGGCACTCTCGCCAACCGAGTTGATTCGCGCGATCCTGCTTGCGAACGTCGATCTGCTCTATAACGGCGGCATCGGCACTTATGTGAAGGCCGCGCGCGAGACCAACTTGCAGGTCGGCGACCGCGCCAACGACGCCGTGCGCGTGAACGGCTCGGAACTGCGTTGCAAGGTCGTGGGCGAGGGCGGCAATCTCGGAGTCACGCAACTCGGCCGGATCGAATTCGCCCAGCACGGCGGCCGCATCAACACAGACGCGATCGACAACTCAGCAGGCGTGGATTGTTCGGATCACGAAGTGAACATCAAGATCCTGCTCGGAATCGTGGTCGCCGACGGCGAGATGACAACGAAGCAGCGCAACACGTTGCTGGCGGAGATGACCGACGAAGTCGGCCTGCTGGTGCTGAGTGACAACTACTACCAGACGCAGGCGCTTTCGATCGCGGGCCGCTACGCCGTGGAGCTGCTCGATGCCGAATCGCGCCTGATGCGCTGGCTCGAACGCGCAGGACGTCTGAATCGCCATATCGAATTCCTGCCGACCGACGACGAAATCGCCGAACGCCAGGTCGCCAAACTCGGGCTCACGTCGCCGGAGCGGGCCGTGCTGCTCGCGTACAGCAAAATGTGGCTCTACGATGCACTGCTCGATTCGTCCGTGCCGGAAGATCCGCTCGTTGCGAACCTGCTGATCGACTACTTCCCGCAGCCGCTGCAGCAGCGCTTTAGCGAACCGATGCATCGGCATCCGCTGCGGCGGGAAATCCTGGCGACGCATTTGACGAATGCGCTTGTGAACCGCGTGGGTTGCGAATTCGTGCACCGCTTGATGGAGGAAACCGATGCGCAGCCCGGCGAAATCGTGCGCGCGTGCGTCATGGCACAGGACGTATTCGGCCTCAACGATATCTGGCGCGCCATCGACGCGCTCGACAACCGGGTCGCCGACGACGTGCAGGCGCGCATGTTTGTCGCCGTCGCGCGACTGCTCGAACGTGCGGCGCTTTGGTTCCTGCGGCACCTGCAGGCGGCTACAGTCAGCAACGACGGTGTGAGTACGCTGCTGGCGCGTTGCCGCGACGCCGTGCAGCGCCTCGCGCCGCAATTGCCGGCGCTGTTGCCCGAAACAGATCTCGAAGCGCTCTCGGCACGCCAGGGTGAACTCGTGAACGCGGGTGTTGAAAACGTGCTCGCACTGCGCGTGGCTAGCGGCGATATTTCAGTAGCACTGCTAGACATTGCCGATGTGGCTGCCGCGTGCGATCAACCGCTCGAGCGTGTTGCGGCAGTGTATTTTGCCTTGGGCACGCGGCTCAATTACGGCTGGATTAGCGAGCGAGCCGCAACGTTGCCCACGCCGACGCATTGGGACACCATGGCGCGCGCGGCGGCGCTTGCCGAGGTGGCGCACCTCAAGCGCGCGCTGACCACGAGCGTGCTTGCGCAAGGCGCCGATTCCGCGGACCCGCAAACGCTTGTGGACGCATGGTGCGCACAGCACGAAGCAGCGCTCGAGCGTTATGCGCAGTTGCTTACGGAGCTGCGCGCGTCCACTGGCGTGAGTCTTTCCGTGCTGCTCGTTATCGTGAGAGCGATGGCGGCCCTTGAAAGGGGCTGAGGGGCTGAGGACCTGAACGACGGCGCAGCAAGCGGCCGCTCAAGCGGCGGCCGCTTCGGTCACCGCGTGCGTGCTCGCCACGGCCGCCGCATGCTCGCGAATCAGACGATAGACCGTTTCGCCGGGCACCGTCTCCGACTCGAGTAGCTGATCGGCGATCGCGCGCAGCACCGGCTCGTTCGCACGCAGCAACGCGAAGCACGCGCCGTTGAGCTCGTGCAGCAGCGCGTTGGCGTGCTCGATCGCGCTCTTTAACTGCAAGCCCGCGACCTGCTGCGGCAGCGCTGCGAGGCTGAACAGATTTCCGTCCGCGTTGAAGCCGTGCTTCGACACCATATCGAGGCTGATGCGCGAAGCCTCCTGCAGATCCTGCGCAGCGCCGCTCGAGGCTTCGCTGAACATGAGCAGTTCCGCGTTGCGGCCACCCAGCAGCACCTGGATCTCGTTGCGCATTTCCGTCTCGCGATACAGGTACTTGTCCTGCATTTTCGTGATCAGCGCCACGCCCAGCGCGCCGCCGCGCGGCAAAATCGTGACTTCTTCGAGCACGCCAGTGCCGAGGAGGGCGGCGACGAGGCCATGTCCCGCTTCATGGATCGCAATGCGCGTGCGCTCGTCGTCCGAAAGCGCGCGCTCGGCGCCGTTGACGTCGCCAATGCGCGCAATCTTGATCGCTTCGAGAAAATCCACCGCGGCCACATGCTGCTTGCCGGCCTTGCGCGCAACGAGACCCGCCTGATTCACGATCATCGAGAGCGTGGCCGGCGAAAGGCCCGTGGTTAGCCGCGCGAGCTGGTTGAAATCGATGTCGTTGGCTTTCGTCTTCAGATTGCCGGCGTAGAAGCGCAGAATCTCGGCGCGATCCTCCAGGTCGGGCAAACGCACCTGCACCGTGCGGTCGAAACGGCCGGGGCGGCGCAGCGCTTCGTCGAGATTGTCCGGGTGATTGGTCGCGGCGACGATGATCACGCCTTCGTTCGATTCGAACCCATCCATCTCCGCGAGCAGCTGGTTGATGATGCGGTTGCTTTCCGCCTCGACCGGGCCGCCGCCGGTATCGGTGCGCTTGCCGAGACCGTCCGCCTCGTCGATGAAGATGACCGTAGGCGCGTTTTTGCGCGCGAGTTCGAACAGGCGCTTGACCTTCTGAATGCCCACGCCGTAATACTTCGCGCTGAAATAGCTGCCAGTGATGGCGATGAAGTTCGCGCCGCATTCGCCTGCAAGCGCCTGCGCGAGGCGCGTCTTGCCAACGCCCGGGCCACCGGTCATCAAAACGCCGCATGGCGCGCGCACGCCCATGCCCGTGAATTGCGCCGGCTCGGTGAGCCACGCACGCACGTCGGCGAGCGCGGCTTTGGCCTCGCCAGCGCCAATCACGTCGTCGAAGCGCAACGCGGGGGACTCGCCGAGCAATTGCGCGCCGCCGCCCATTTCGCGGCGCATGAACCAGAACAGACCGCCCACCATCAGCACGGGCAGCAGCAGACTGAGTGCATCGCGCAGGCCGTCCAACGCTTCGGTCCACCGTGCGGCGCCGACGCGCACATCGGCGTGAGGCAGCCAGACGAGCTGCCAGGGCGGCGTGGCGCCCGGCTTCAGATCGCCGAGCAGCAGGGCGTTCGAGAACGCACCGTTATGATCGGCCACATAATATTTTTCGCCTTTGAGCGTCGAGACGAGAATCGCTTCGCGGCTCACACCGATAGCGGCGACATCGCGGTCGTGAATATCGCGCAGCAATTCCGAGGCGTCTTTCTCTCGCTTCGTCCAGGGCGATGTGTCATGCCGCATTTCGCTGGCAATGCCGCCAAGCGCCGCAGACTGGGACTGCGTGAGATCCGCATCATACCGCCAGTAGAAGAAGCCAGCCGTTGCCGCGACTGCGGCCGCACAAACACCCAACGCAATGTATCGGCCAAAGCGTGACCACCGCGAATTACTTGCCGGTTTCATGAATCTATTCCTGCCTCGCGCCGCGATGGCGACGCCAGATAATCTATCGTGGGACCGGAGGCGCAAGAACGTCTCGCCTTGCGTAGTCCGTAGATATTCAGGAATACGAAAACGACCCTTTTAATCGCGCTGCTCCATTGGAATTATGCCTGCGTTGTGCGGCGCGCGAAAAAAGGGATTGGCGGATAAATGCCTTTTAATCCGGCGATTTAGCGCGGTTGTGTGTTTTTTTGAGGGGCGGGATCGGTGCTATGTGTATGTGCGTGATTGAGGTGATGAGGGGACATTAATCTGTTGCGATATTATTTGACATAACATAAATTATCGAAGTTTTTGATGTAGGTCCCAAGTAGAAATGTCGGGTTTCCGCTAAATAGAAGTGTCGTGTTCTGGGTAGTTTGAGCGCCGGACATCCACAAGGAGCGCCGGCGATGAACGCGACTGGGACGATCACGATGACGATGCGGGAAGTCGACCGGTTCAAGGTCATCCAGGCGGTGACCGAGGCACGGCTCAGGCCTGGCCAGGCGGCTGATCGGCTGGGCCTGAGCGTGCGCCAGGTTGAGCGGCTGGTGCTGCGCTACCGGGCCGCTGGCGTGGCGGGACTGGTGTCGGGCAAGCGTGGACGCCCCAGCAACCATCAGTTGCCAGCCGGCAAGGCGCAGCGGGCGCTGGCACTGATCCGCGAGCGTTACGCCGATGTCGGGCCCGACGCTGGCGTGCGAGAAGCTCGCTGAATGCCATGAAATCTGGCTGGCAAAGGAGACCGTACGTCGATGGATGCGCGATGCGAGTCTGTGGATTCCGCGCGCAGCGTCCACCGAAGGTCTACCAGCCGCGGGCCCGACGCGCGTGTCTGGGCGAACTCGTCCAGATCGACGGCAGCAATCACCGCTGGTTCGAGGAGCGCGCACCGGCCTGCACGCTGCTGGTGTACGTGGACGACGCGACGAGCCGCCTGATGCACCTGCACTTCACGCAGACCGAATCGACCTTCAGCTATTTCGAGGCCACGCGTGCGTATCTGGAGCGTTACGGCAAGCCGGTGGCGCTGTACAGCGACAAGGCCAGCGTGTTCCGCAGTGTCAGGGCCCACGAGACCGGGCGCAGCGTGACGCACTTCGGGCGCGCGATGTACGGACTGAACATTGAGACGTTCTGCGCCAATAGCAGCTCGGCCAAGGGCCGCGTGGAGCGCGCCAACCTGACGCTGCAGGACCGTCTGGTGAAGGAACTGCGCCTGCGCGGCATCAGCACGGTGGCGGACGCGAATGCGTATGCGCCTGCCTTCATGGCGGCCTACAACGTGCGCTTTGCGAAGCCGCCCAGGAGCACGTTCGATGCGCACCGGCCGTTGCGTGAGGACGAGGATCTGGACGCCCTGCTCACCTGGCGCGAGACGCGGCGCGTGACGAAGTCGCTCACGGTGCAGTACGACCGCGTGATGTACCTGCTCGACGACACGCCGCAGAACCGCAAGCTGGTGCACCGTTACATCGAGGTCTGGGAGTACCCGGACGGACGCATCGAGTTGCGGGCCGACACGCGGATACTGCCGTACCGCGAGTATGACCGCCTGACCGAGGTGGACCAGGGTGCGGTAGTCGAGCACAAGCGTCTGGCGCAAGCACTGGAGGTGGCGCAGGCGCTGCAGGCACAGCGCGATGACCGGCGCGCCTCGGGCTCGCCCTCGCGCACGAACCGCGGCATCGAGGTGCGCAGGGCCGAACGGGTGCCGGGCTCGAAGAAGACGCGCGAGTTCACGCAGGCGGACATGGAAGCGGTGATCGTGAAGCTGGCGCAGACCTCAAAGCCAGATTCAAAACCTGGGCGGCGGTCTGCGAGGGCTCGCTGAACGCACACCACCGCCCTGCTGCTCCAGACGCTATCCTTCAACACGGAATGGAGATCAACACCGGGAAAGACAGAAGCAAACCTCTCTAAAACCGGACATTTCTATTGAGCCGGAGACCAGACATCTGTATCTGGCCATGGCATTTGATGTGGGTCCGCGGGTCGCCCGATGCGCTCGCAGCGGGAATTAAAGCCGACGGAATACCAGGCTGGCGTTGACGCCCCCGAAACCAAAACCATTGGAGATCGCATATTCCGTCGATATTCTTCGGGCCGATCCGCCGACAATGTCGATGCCGTCCGTTGCCGAATCAGGCTGCGTCAAGTTGAGCGTAGGCGGCGCAAGCTGGTCTCGCAGCGCGAGCACCGTGAAAATGGCTTCCACGCCGCCAGCGGCCCCAAGCAAATGTCCTGTCGAAGATTTGGTGGCTGATACGGCGGGACCGCGATCTGTTCCAAATATCGCCTTAATGGCCGCCAACTCACTGATGTCGCCTACGGGCGTGGACGTCGCATGGGCGTTCAAATGCCCGATCAGCCTGGGTTCAAGGTTCGCCTGCTGGATTGCCAGCTCCATCGCCCGACGTCCGCCGGCGCCGTCCTCGGGCGGAGAGGTCATATGGTGTGCGTCGGCGCTCGTGCCATACCCCATCACTTCCGCAAGCGGAGTAGCGCCCCGCTGCAATGCGTGCTCCAGGTCTTCTATGACGAGCATGCCGGCGCCCTCTCCCATGACAAAGCCGTCTCGCCCAGCATCGAACGGGCGGGACGCCTGAGCGGGTTGATCATTAAAGCCTGTGGACATGGTTCTTGCCGCGGCGAATGCCCCCAGGCTGACGCGATCGATACAGGCCTCGGCTCCGCCACACACGGCAATATCGGCTTCGCCAGCGCGAATCAGGCGCGCTGCGTCGCCAATGGCCTGTGCGCTGGCTGCACAGGCAGTGACCGGTGCGCCCAGGGGACCACGAAAGCCGTGGCGAATAGATATATGGCCCGCCGCCATATTGGCCAGGAAACTCGGAACGGTGAAAGGAGAAAGTCGCCTTGGACCCCGTTCGTCAGTAGTCCGGACGGCCTCTACAATCGCACCGAACCCACCTACGCCGGATGCCACGATTGTTGCTGTCCTTTGGCGGGCGCTTTCTGTTGCAGGTTGCCACCCCGATTGATTCAAAGCCTCTTGCGCTGCAGTCAACGCAAAGAGGCTGAACCGGTCCATCTTCTTCTGGTCCTTGGGTTCCACCGCGAGAGCGGGATCGAATCCCCATGGGCAGTCTGATGTCAACACAGGCACGACGCCACCGACCTTCGATGCAATCCCATCGGTGACGTCGCCAGGCAAACCGGCCAGGCCTGAATGCCCCTTCAAGAGGCGGCTCCATACGGATTCAACGCCACATCCCAATGGCGACACCATACCCATGCCAGTCACAACGATCCGTCTCGTGCTCAAACCATGCTCCCTTTTGACCGACGAAGAAACGCCGCCAGAAATTGGCTCAACGCGCCATCTAGCAGCTATCGCAAACTTCAGGCGTAGCAGAATTTCCCGGTCAGTATAGGCGCAGGGCTAGCAGAGAACTGGCGCATCGCGCCAATCAATGTGCAAAATGCGCCATAATGGACGAACCATGAAATTGTCCTCGCAAAGCCCTCTCACGCTTTCCGCCCACTTCTTGCACGGGATGCTGCGCGTCATTCGTGCCCGTCACGGAGAAGGCGTAGCAGCACAAGCACTCGCCAGCGCCGCCATCCCCCCGTCCCTTCTCAATCAGCCTGACGCTCGAATGACACGTCAGCAATACGTCGCGTTGTACAGGACAGTCGCGGCGACGCTCGATGACGAGATGCTGGGACTATGGTCCAGGCCGATCCGGGGTGGCACGTTGAAGTACCTGATGCTCAGCTTGCTGGACGCGCCTACCGTGCTGGTGGCGTTCAATCGTTTTGTCCGCTTCTGGAATTTGTTGCTGGATGACTACCGGTTGCAGATATCAACGAAGAAGGATCTGGTGCGACTGGCTCTGGCGGAGCGAACGTCTGGCACACAGGTCACGCCACTTGGGCATGAGTTGATGATGAAGCTCGTTCACGGCATCGCATCATGGCTGCTTGGCAGGGAGATCAACCTGCATCGGGTCGAGTTCAGTTTCGCCAAGCCGAGGCATGTAGAGGACTACGCATTCTTGTTCCCAGGTCCAGCGCACTTTGATTCAGAGGTGACGAGCATTTATTTCTTGTACCAGGATTGTGCGGAGCCGTTCAAACGCGAGAAACACGAGCTATGGGAATTCCTGAAGCGTGCTCCCGGAGACTGGACATTCACCGCACTTCACTACGGATCCATTGTGGCTAAGACGCGCGAGTATCTTGAACAGAATATTGCGCAGCCGGTGACGATACAGGATCTTGCACAGGCGCTGCACACGTCTGTACGCACGCTCAACCGCAGATACGCAGAGGAAGGAACGCATTTCCAGCTGGTGAAAGACGGACTACGACGGGATATCGCAGTCCATCGGCTGACAAACTCGAACACGAGCGTGGCCGCGCTCGCATTTGATCTCGGCTTTTCCGACGCCACCGTTTTTTGCCGCGCATTTAAACACTGGACCGGCAGTAGTCCTACTGACTATCGCAAAGGCACCCGGCAGGGTGAATGACGTGGCAGTCCACACGCACAGAACAGCACTGCACGCCACGCCGTCCCAGGCGGGGGCGGCATGGGACTCTTCGTAATGGTCCACCTCCTGGTGAGTTGCTGTGGCTGACTCGCGCCTGGCTCTTGCGCTCAGACGATCGACGATCAGGCTTGTTTTGGCGCCGCTCGCGCCCGCGTTACCGGGCGGCCGCCCTCGGGCCGAGGTAGTCGGAAGTGCAGCGATATTTCCTGACCACCCCTCCCAGTCTAATTTCGCCCGCGCCCGCTGACCTCCATCACTTGATGGAGATCGACCAGAAATGCGCAGCATGGCGTGCCTGCATTGATCATGCCTGGACGGTTGGCTGGAGCGGGTGCCGCCGACGTTCGAGAGCTGCTCTTTCGACATCCTGAATAATCTCACCTCAGTTGGGTGCCGACGGTTTTGACCCTCCAATCTACAGATCAATTCGCTGCAAAGCGGCAAACGTCGATGGCCACAGCGAAAGCGGGTGTTCGACTGGTTGATCGTGCGACTTTGCGCTTAAGATGAACTTCTGCGCGCATCACCTTGTGCACGCCCGCGAATGGCGGGAGCCAGGGCAGCGCCTGGATCAACGCCAACAGGTGTTTTCATCATGCATGCGAGCGTGCCCGCCGCGGTCGCCGGTCGTGCGGCTGCAATGAGGCCAAGGAGCGCGGCGCTGGCGACGTTTGGCCTGCCTGGCTGGTCGGCCCGGCTTCGCCACGCCTTGCTCGCAGCGGCATGCGCGCTGGGCGCGGCACCGGGCGCGCTCGCCGACACACCCGACAATACAGTCGATTCGGGCCACACGGCGGGCACCGTCACCACCGCGAGCCGCACCGGTCTCACCGTTTCGCCACGAGACGCCGCCGTGCGCCAGGTCGTGCTCGGAATCATCAGCTTTACGCACTGGCCGACGCCGCCTGGCCACCTGCACCTGTGCGTGACGGGCAGGCCCGACTACGCACAAGGCCTGGTCGACACGCTGCAGGCCGGCTCGACGCCGCTCGAGGTGCAGCATCTCCCCTTTGATGATTCCGCCCTTGGCGCAGCCTGTGAAGTCGTCTATCTCGGCGACCTGAACGGTGCCGAGAGACAGCGGGTCAGCGCCACCGTGGCGGGCCGCCCGGTCCTGACGATTGCGGAACACGATCCGACCTGCACCGCGGGCAGCATGTTCTGCCTGAATGTCGATGGCGAGCGCGTTACGTTCGACATCAATCTCGATGCCGTAGCGCGCAGCGGCGTACGCGTCCAGCCCAATGTCCTCAATCTCGCGCGGCGGCCGGTGACGCCATGAGACGGCCCACGCCCCCCGCTTTCCCTGCGCGCCCGACGCTGCAAAGCGTATTGCGCCGCGCGCATCTGCGTCTGGCGTTCGTTGCCGTCACGATGGCCGCAGTGTCGTTGATCATGGTCGCCGTGATCGCATTGCGTGCCTATGCCGGCAACAACCTGAACCTGCTGGCCCGCTCGCTCGCCTATACAGTCGAGGCGGCATTGGTGTTCGGCGACCGCATTGCGGCGACCCAGGCGATCGTGCTGATCGCCAAAGAAGAAGACGTGGCCGAGATCGTGGTCTCGGACAGCACGGGTCGACCCTTCGCCGCATGGCAGTCGCCAGCCGCCAATGCGATCGCCAGGCTCGAGCGGTCGGTCGCCGACATTGCGCTGCCTGGCCCCGTCACCGTGCCGGTGGTCCACGACGGCGTCGTCGTCGGTTACGTCGAAGTGCGTGGCCAGGGGCACCAGTTCTTCGGTTTCCTGCTCGGCGGCGTCGGTGGCATCCTCGCGTGCCTCGCCGTTAGCGTGCTTGGCGCTTATGTCAGCTCGAAGCGCGTGCTGCGCAGCATCGTCGCTCCGCTGCACGCGCTGGCAGGCGTTGCCCACGCAGTGCGGCGCGAGCGTGCGTTCGAGCAGCGGGTCGAGCCCGCGGCAATCGCTGAACTCAACGAGCTCGGCAACGACTTCAACGCCTTGCTCGACGAATTCGAAGACTGGCAAAACACCCTGCGCCACGAAAACGCGTCGCTCGAACACAAGGCGACCCACGACGCGCTCACCGGCCTGCCCAATCGTTGGCAATTCGAGGCTCGCCTCATGCGTGCGCTCGACGAGGCCATGGTGACAAGGCAGCGCGTCGCCGTCCTCTATCTCGACTGCGACCGCTTCAAGGAGATCAACGACGGCCTCGGCCATGAAGCCGGCGATGCGGTGCTGATCGGTATCGCGGCGCGGTTGCGTACGCAGTTGCGCGAGGTCGATCTGGTGGCACGCCTCGGCGGCGACGAATTCGCCGTGATGCTGGCGCCGATGCGCGAACTGGCCAGCGCCACCCGTATCGCCGAGGACATACTGTCGAGCATGACACCGTCGATCACCTTGCCCGATGGCCGTACGGTGGCCACCATGATGAGCGTCGGGATTGCGTTGTATCCCGATCACGCGTGTGACGCGAACGGCTTGCTGCGGGCCGCAGATGCCGCGATGTACCGGGCCAAGCGTGCGCGGCCGGGCTCGTGGCAATTTGCTGAAGGTGTCGCAGGACAGGCTTGACGTTATGGCATGGCCCACCGGCCGGGTCTGTCGCAAGAATTTGCAACCGTGCGCGCAACGCCGGCGCGCTCGAGGGGAATGCGATGAAAAAACACTCGTCTCCTGCAGGTAGCTGGCGGGTTGGCATCGGGAGCGCACTGCTCCTGTGTATGCTGCTTGGGGCCTGCAAGACGCCGCCGCTTTACCGTGGTCTGACGCAGACGCAAGTCCAGGCACTCACGTCGGCGGGCTTCGAGGAGACCGAGCAAGGTTTCGAGTTCGGCTCGACTGGACCCATTCTGTTCGACTTCGACCGCTACAACCTCAAGCCCGACAGCCGCAGGATTGTCGAGCACATCGGCCATACGCTTATGTCGGCGGGGCTGACCAGCGTGCGAGTCTATGGCTACAGCGACGGAGAAGGCGCGAATGCCTATAACTTCGAGTTGTCCAGACGCCGCGCGGAGGTCGTGGCGCTCGAACTGATCGACACCGGCCTGCCTGCCGGGGATGTCGAGATCATCGGGAAAGGTAAGCGTGATCCGGTGGCGGATAACCGCACGGAAGCCGGCCGGGCTCAAAACCGCCGGGTCGCGATTGTCGTCTCGCCACGCTGAGAGTCTATGGAAAATAACCGATTGCTCCAGTTCACGCAGACCTCATTCCCTGGCTGCCGGTTTCACGATGCCTTCCAGTTGATAAAGCTCGATCTTTCGATAAAGTGTGCTTCGCGAGACACCGAGCGCGCGTGCGGCTTGCGCGAGGTTACCGTGTGTATTGTGCACCGCGCGTGCAATGGCCAAACGCTCGGTTGCCTCGAGACTTGCCGCCTCGTCACGCAGCGAGGGGATGGCGCCGGACATCGAGATTTCATCAAGCAATTCGACAGGCAAATCGTCGAGTGAAACGGCAGGTTCGCTGGACGTCAACAGCATATTCTCGATTACGTTGCGCATTTCCCTCACATTGCCGGGCCACGAGTAGGCACGCAGCACGGCCATCACCTCCGTGCCGAGTTGTCGTTCGGGGACACCATGGCGCAAGGCAAGCTTGCGGTTAAAGTGCTCGACTAGCAGATCGATATCGATGTCCCGTTCGCGTAGCGGCGGAATACGTAGGCGCGTAACACTGATCCGGTAATACAGATCGCGGCGAAAGCGACCGGACTCGACCTCTTCGCGCAGATTGCGATTGGTCATTGCCAGCAAGCGCACATCCACGCGGCGCGGTTGCGTATCGCCCAGGCGGTAAATGACGCCCTCTTCCAGTACGCGCAACAGAACGGGTTGAAGTTCGAGCGGCATTTCACCGATCTCGTCGAGACAAAGCGTCCCGCCGTGAGCCAGTTCGAAACGGCCGGGCCGCCCTTCCGTTGTCGCGCCGGTAAAAGCGCCACGCACGTGACCAAACAGTTCGCTGGCAATCAGTTCCTTCGATGCCGCACCGCAGTTATACGCGACAAACGGGCCGGTGCCGCCCTCTTCACCATGAATCGCGCGCGCGAACAACTCTTTGCCAACGCCCGTTTCACCCTCGATGAGCACCGGAACACGCCTGCTGGCAAGCTGACGCCCGCGATTGACGGCAGCCTGCATCGCGGAACTTTGCCCCTGGATTTGCGCGAAGCCGTTGCGCTGTGGATCAGCTTCGCCGCGACCGGCGAGTCGCACACTCACAGGCCGCGTCCTGGCCGGCACGACCAGCATCGCCCCAATCGGGCTGCCGTCGACGACGACAGGGTTGAACCATTCGGCGCTCAAGCCCGCGGGCAAATGTTGCGCCCAGTCTTCAACGGCAGAGGTCTCGCTCATGCCAGGAAAACGCTCGCCAATACCGACCGGCAACGTGACTCTGCCAGTGGTATGCACGAGCCGGCCACTGCGATCGATCGCGACCATCCCGGTCGCGTCCGACGACGACACCCGCTGCAGGCAAAACGCCAGCAAACGCATATGTTCGCGAGCGGCCTGCTCGGCGAGCACCATTTCGATTTGACGCGCGGCGGTCACCGCCAACGTAAGATTGTTGATCTGGTAAGTGGAAGGCGGCCCGGAAATATCGAGTACGCCGATCACCGCGCCCGTGCCCGGCTCGCAAATTGGCGCGGCCGCGCAACTCCATGCCTTGATGCCTTCGCAGAAGTGCTCCGACGCATGAATATAGGTCGGCTCACGCGTTGCCAGCGCGGTGCCGATACCATTGGTACCCGCACTGCCCTCGCACCAGTCGCCGCCAATCGTCAAATGGATTTTTTCGCCGGCCGCCTGCGTGCGCAAATCGCCGGCTGCTTTCAGGATGACACCGTCCTGATTCGTGAGCAGCAGGATTGAATGTGAATCTGCGAACAGGTCGGCTGTGACAGTGAACAGGCGATCAGCCGCAGCCAGCAGATCGCGATGGCGCCAGAGCAGCGCCGCAACTTCGTTGCCATGTACCGCGATAGGCGCTGAAACCGCAGTCGGACTCACGCCCGAGCGCAAGCTGCGTTGCCATGAGTCGATGAGCGCCGGGGGAGCGGAAGTCGAGGATTCGCCCGCCAGAAAGCGCTCCCAGGCGAGCATCGTGCCCCGATCGGAGTGACGGAGGTTAGCGCGCTGCGCGTTGGCCACGATGCCACGCATCGCAGCCTGATGACCAGGATCCGACATGCTGCCAAGCTGATGTCTCCTCGCCACAACGTCCTCCTGGGCGATGGGTCAACGCGGAGCCGGGCCCTGCGGCCGGCTTCGTCATGACTAGCTAGAATATTGTGGCTGGACGAATCTTGCCGACTTCTATTTTCAAACCCAGCAGCGAACGCGCTCGCAGTATATGCCTGAATCCTCAACAAGTCTTTTGGGGGAAACACGGTCAGCAAACCGCGTACCCCGCCTCGCCTTGCACTTTCATTAATCTCTTTGTCACGCGTTTGTCAGCTCCCCCAGCCGGGAATACCAACGCCACATGTTTGCAGCACCAGCACGACGTTGAACGATAAAACCACCAGCGCGGCCACGCTGGCGATGACCGTCGTAACCGTGCGATTTGCGTAGTCGCCCATCACTGCATCGCAGCGCGTAAACCACAGCAAGGCTGCCATCGGCAGCGGCAGCGCGAGACTCAAAACCACCTGACTCAAGATAAGCGCACGGGTTGCGTCGACACCGAGCGCCACCACCGCGAACGCGGGCACCATTGTGACGGCTCTGCGCAACCACAGCGGAAATTTGAAGCCGACAAACCCCTGCATGATCATCTGGCCCGCCATGGTGCCCACCACCGAACTGGATACGCCCGAAGCAATCAGCGATATCAGAAAGATGCTCGCCGCGCCTGCGCCGAGCAGCGGCGCAAGCGTGCGGTACGCGTCCTGGATTTCAGCGACCTCGGCATGGCCATGATGAAACGCACTCGCAGCCATGATCACCATCGCCATATTGATGACGCCGGCAATGCTCAGCGCGACCATCACTTCGAGGTTCGAAAACTTCAATAGTTGCTTACGCTCCTTCCCGCTGCGCGCGACCACGCGATTCTGCGTCAGGGCCGAATGCAGGAACAACGTATGCGGCATGACCGTTGCACCGACGATACCGACCGAGATCGTCAATGCATCCCTGTCCGGCAGGCTTGGCGAAAACGCATGGAGCAGAACGTTCGGCCAGACCACCGGCGCGATGAACAACTCGGCGAGATACGAGAGGCCAATTACGCCCACCAGTGCGCCGATAGCGAGTTCAAGTGGTCGAAACCCGGCGCTTTCGAACAACAGGAGTCCGTATGTCACCAACGCAGTAATCGCCATTCCCACGAGCAACGGCAGATGGAACAGCAATGCGAGCCCGATCGCGCCGCCGAGAAATTCGGCCAGATCGGTGGCCATGGCTGCGATCTCGCTCGCCCCCCACATCAACAGCACAACCGGTTTAGGGAACCGTTCCCGACACAATTGCGCGAGGTTTTTACCCGTGACAATGCCAAGTTTCGCCGACATCGCCTGAAACAACATGGCCACGAGGTTCGCCAGCACCACCACCCACAGCAATGTGTAGCCGTATCGGGCGCCCGCCTGTATATTCGTCGCGAAGTTGCCGGGGTCCATGTAGGCCACGGAAACGACGACGGCCGGACCGGCAAACGGCAGCAGCTTCAAGGCGCCACGCCGGCGCCCTTCCAGTACCTCTCGCGCAGCAAGCATCGTGCGGGCAGTACTTGCCCCCGAAGTCGCCAGACTCTCTGGCCGAACGCGATCATCCATGCGTGCGCTCCCGTTGTTCCCGCGATTCGCAGGAGCGCCCTTCCGGGCAGGCATGCATGGCAATCACGCTATGGCTTTGAGGATCGCACTGGCAACGCCGTGCATCAACGCAGCGGTCGTTGCGCTCACATCGCATAGCAAAACCGACAGCCCACACACGGTGATGCTCCAACCCAGCGTGACCTTGAGCACGCGTATCGTGGGCATCGCGCCTACATGCCGGACCGTCGTCGCAGTCGCACCGAAGTGACGGCTGGTATCTATTGCCATTGTTCGTCTCCCCACGGCGGCGCCTGCCCGGACTGCGCGGGCCGCGGCCCTGCCAGGCCGGCCTCCGGATACCGAAGGCCGGCTACGCCAGTCTTGTCTTCTATGCCCGGCCGAGCCGCTCGGCGCCTGCGCCGAGCGCGGGTCCGGCGGTCGGATCGATCGTTTCCGGTTTTTTGGCGATCAGCGTCTGGGTGGTGAGAATCAGCCCTGCTACCGAGGCCGCATTTCGCACCGCACTGTAGCTGACCTTGACCGGGTCGATGATGCCGGCTTCGGCGAGGTTCACGAAGGCGCCGCGTCGCGCGTCGAGTCCCATTCCGGGTTTGGCGCGCACCGCTGCGCTGACGATCGCCGCGCCGTCGAGGCCGCAATTCGTGGCAATGTGAAAGAGCGGCTTTGCCAAGGCGCTCTGCAAGAGCCGCGCACCTTGCTGCACGCTGCCATGGCTACGCGCGATGACACCCTCCAGTTCGGACGAGACCTGCAGCAAGGCCATGCCGCCACCCGGCACGACCCCTTCGGCAATCGCCGCGCGCGCCGCGTGAATCGCGTCGTCGATCAGATGCAGCCGGCGCTTCTGTTCGACCGGGGTTGCGCCACCCGCGAGAATCAGCGCGGTGCCGCCCGACAGCTTGGCAAGCCGCACCTGAAACTTGTCGCGCTCGACATTCTCCGGCGCCATCTCGTACTGGCGCGCCACCTGTTGCCGCCGCGCCGCTACTGCCGTGGGATCGCCGCCGCCCGCGGTGATGATGGTCTGGTTCGACGAGATGCGTACCTGCCGCGCTCCCCCCAGGTCGCCCAATTGTGTGGCTTCCAGCTTTCCACCCAGGTCGCGGGCAACGACCTTGCCGCCTGTCACGATGGCGATGTCTTCGAGCATCGCCTTGCGCCAGTGTCCGTACTCCGGTGGATGAATCGCCGCCACGGGCATGCCGCCGTTGTCACGCCATGCGAGCAGCGTCATCACGCAGGCTGGCGCGACCTCTTCGGCGATGATCAGCAGCGGCCGTTTGCTCTGCGTCGCGAGCGCCTGCAGCGCCGCCACTTCTTCCTGCGACTGCAGCCGTTGATCGGTCATCAGAATGAGCGGGTTGTCCAGCACCACCTGCATTCTTTCGATGTCGGTCACCATGTGGTGAGACAGGTAGCCGCGATCGAACGCCATCCCGTCCACCACTTCGAGACGGGTTTCGACGGTATTGCCGTATTCCACGTCGACAATGCCGTCGGCGCCCACACGTTCCAGTGCTTGCGCCACAAGGTTGCCGGTAAACTCGTCGTTGGCTGCCACCACAGCCACGGCGCGCACTTCGTCACTGCTGCGCAGGGGCATTGCCGAGCGCTTGAGCGACTCGATTGCCTCGTTGACGGCCAGTTCCAGCCCCTGCACCAGCTCGACCGGGTTGGCGCCCTGCGAGAGGCACGCGAGGCCCTCCTGAACCAGTGCGTCGGCGAGCACAGTCGCGGTGGTCGTGCCGTCACCGGCGACTTCGTTGGTCTGCCTGGAGACTTCGCGCACGACTTGCGCGCCAATGTTCTCGAATGGATCTTCGAGCTCGATCTCGCTGGCAATGCTCACACCGTCGCGCGAGATGATCGGCGAGCCGATTGGCCGGTCGATGATCGCGTTCATTCCACGCGGGCCCAGCGTGCCTCGCACTGCCTTGGCCAGTTTCGCGATACCCCGACCTAGCGCCATGCGCGCTTCGTCGTCATGCAGCATGATATTCGGCATGATCCTGTCCCTCCTGATCCGGTTAGTTCTGGTTGCTCTTGTTTACTCTGCTGCGCGAGGCGCCTCTCGTGCAGGCGCGAACGACCCGCCGGGCTTCGCATCGCGAGTGCGCACGAAGTGCACCGGTTTGATCTCGACTGCCGGTGCGGATGTGCAACCCTCGCCGTAGCGGGCAGCCAGCAGACCGCGGCAAAGCGCGCCATTGAATTCGGCATTGACGCCGACCCTTCGCAACGCTCGCAGGTATGCGCCTAGCTCGTCTGCCACCAACGCTTCACCTTGCGCGTCGACGAATGCCAGCGCCTCTTCCTGCTCTGCTTCGGCATTGGCACCACGCCGTGCAACGAATCGCCGCTCGACGTATCGCGCTACGAGCCGCCACGTTTTCTCATCGTCCGTGCTCTCACCTGCCAGCTCTGACAACTGCGCCATGCTCAGGCACACCAGCTTTGCGGGCTCGTTGCCTTGCCCCAGCAGCCAGCTTAAAAGCGCCTCCTGCCGCCGCTGGAAAGCTTTGACGAGAAAAATGCGCCGTACGTCCTCCACCTCGCCATTGGCCTCGCCGCCGAAGGTCTGCTGGAACGATCGTCCGGCGGCTACACCTCGATTGATTTCGGCGGCGTACATATGCTCGTCGAGCGTAATAGTGATGTTCGTCGCCCATGGCAAGCCCGCTATCGCCCGCCGCATGTCGTCGGCCATCAGGTAGGCGAAATTCGCCGCGCACCAGTAGGTCGGCAAGCGGAAACCGATCGACACACGGCCGCCCTCGACCTCGACCGTGGTGACGAAACCCAGCTCCGTCACCGACTCGTCGAGTTCGGGGTCAGCAACCGTCGCGAGCCGGGACCAGACCTCGGCGACGCGGTCCGATGCGACCTCCGCCCCGATTGCGGCCGAAGCTTGCACAACGAGCGGCGTGCTCATGCGCCTGCCGCTGCCGGTTGCCGGACATCCTCCAGCAAGGCTTTTTGCGCCTCGACATCGATGCCATACAGGCGCGCCGCGTTGAGCCCGAGGATCTTTTTCTTGGCCGTCAACGACAACTGCACACCGGTTTCCTTGCTGACCGACTCGGGCAATTCGAAGGCCATGAATTTTTCGATCAGCCATTTCGGCGACCAGATGCCGTAGTCGCTGCCGTAAAGAATCTTGTCCTCGCCGATCCAGAACAGCAGCTCCGAGATCACATGCGCGAAGTATTCCGGCCGCGTATGGATGAACGGCAGCACCACGGCGAGGCCGCCGTAGACGTTCGTCTCCTGGGTCGCGATCCAGCAGAAGTCGTCGAGTCGCGGCAAACCACAGTGCTCGACAATGAAATTCAGGTTCTGAAAACTGGTCGCGGCATCGTCGACATCGGCCACGTCGAACGCATCGCGATTCAGCGGCAGAATCGTCGGTCCCTTGTGAACGTGGATGTTCTTGATCCCCAACTTCTCGCAGCGTTCGAAATAGCGTTGCACGCCTGGGTCCGACAGCTTGTAGCCTTTGCTGTCGCCGCGCCATTCCGCCGTGTAAAGCTTGACGCCCTGAATCTTGTAGAGCGACGCAAGCTCCTCGAGTCGATCGAGGCCGGCTTCCCCATCGCGTGGATCGAACGCACCGTTGACGATAAAACGGTGCGGATACTTCTTCTTCAAGACGTAGTTGGCCTCGGTCGTGTTGAAGCCGTTTTTGTAGAAGTCGGTCAGATACGTTGGCTGACAGATCGCCATGTCGTCGTAACCCGTGACGAACAGGTCGTCGACCATCGCCTCTTCGCCGTACTTGTCGAACTTCTCCTTGGGCCACAAATACTCCTTGGGGCTCAGGTTCGAGTGATACGCGTAGAAGCAGTCAATGAATTGCTGGCCGTGCACGTTCTTGACGTTGGCCTTGCTGCCGTCCCATAGATGAACGTGGCCGTCGATGATGAAGACTTCTTCACCGTCCGAGGTTCGATACATGGCATTCGTCTCCTTGGTTGTACGAACGGCCCTTCGCCATAGCGGGAAACGGGCCGTATGGTTGGATCGGGGTGGGTTCGCTCACTCGTAAGCCATCGCATCGTCCATATTGCCGAACAGCACGACCGTCTCGTCGTCGATCATCACCATGCGCCCGTAATGGGTCGAGGTGGAGATCTCGAACAGATGCGGCGTCATCTCGCGGCCTAGCGCTTCGCTGATCTCGCCCATCTTGAACTCGATCTTGCCCTGGCCGTCGATGCGAATCATCGCTGGCAGATACGTCACCGTGATGCCCGGTTTCGCAGCCATCAGTTCGGCGATCGCCCGCGCCTCGACGCTATCGTTCATCGTCACACCGCATTGGTGCGAGATGGTCTGCTCGAAGCGAACGTCCTTCATCGACTTGAAAATGTTGTCGGTATGCACTGACATTGCGTACTCCTCTGCGCGGTGGGTTCGAATGGTTCGAGCGGCGCTCAGGCGCGGATCGACGAAGGAAAGTGAACGCCGACCTCTCTCGCGATCATCTCCGCCCGTTCTATCGCGCTGTTCAGACAGTCGTTGAACTGGGCCGTTTTCACGTGCGGAATCGACCAGATCGGCTGCAACTGTTTCGCAGCGGCGAGAGCCAGCACGCCGTGTTTCTCCAGCCATTCGCCGAAGAGCTTGCGATTGGCTTCGCCGTACTGCGGGTCGTTCGTGAGCATATGGAACAGCTCGACGGCATTGGCCAGATTGCGTTCGTAGTCGCCTTCGGCAGCCGACACGACGGTCGGCGTCAGAAAGTCGTTTTGCGCCGCCGCGACCTGCATGATGAATCCGCTGCGAAACAGGTCCGCAACGAGCGGCTCGAACACAACGTTCACGGCGAAGTACTTCTCGAGAAAGTCGGTGGCCCCGCCGATGGCTTCCACCGCACGACGCGTGTCCTGCCAGATGGGATCGGTGAGCCAGTGCTGCTTGCCCGCGTCGAGGTCGAGATTGGGCAGGTCGAGCGCGATCTCGCCGAGGTAGAGTGTCAAGTCCTGAGCGAAGCGCAGCTTGTACGACGCATTGGTGAGGATCGCGCTATTGATCATCTGCGTGTAGCCGTAGCGCTGCGCATGCATTGTGGACGTGCCCAAACCGAACTCGGCATGCTTGTATGCGCCCAAATGCGCTTCCAGCACCTTGATCCACGTTTTGTCGAAGCGCTTGACTGCCCCGGAGCGCCGCGCGTTCTGGATCGCGCCGCTGATCATCCCGACGATGGTCGACTGACGCTGGTAGTGCGTGCGCTCCCACTCTTCGTCGACGGCGCGGAACTTGTGCCAGTCCGAGCTTTTGGCAGCCGTCCACGTTTGCGAATACGTCGGCGTGCCGTCGGCGAATGAAAGAATCCAGTCTTGCAGCAGATAGCGATGCGGATCTGGCTGCACGTCTACGGTCATGTCTTCGTAGTGGCTGGCCTTGCGGCCCTTCGGCTCGAAGTAGTTGTACTTGCGGCTGTCCCAGCCGGCAAACTGGGCCGCGCCGGCCGCGCCCGATTTCACCGGCGACTGCTCTGCCAACGTACTCATGTTAGTCCTCCTTCACGTTTCGGTTATAGACATCCTGTCAGCGAACCGCCTGCGTAAACTTGTCGAAATACAGCCGCTCGGGCGCGACACCGGCCATTTGAAGAACCGGCATCACCGCCTCGATCATGGGAGTGGGGCCGCACGCGTAAGCGTCGATCTCACCCGCGAGCGCTTCCTCTCGCAGGGTGCGCCCGACCACCTCGTGAATAAAGCCGGTCTCGCCCGTCCAGCCGTCATCCGCTTCGGCGTTCGAAAGCGCCGGAATAAAGCGGAAATCCGGCAGCCTCTGCTCCAGATCTGCGAACTCGTCGAGATAGAACAGATCGCGCCGGCTGCGCGCACCGTAGAAAAAGCGGATGGGGCGCTCCTCGCCGCTTTGCACGTGATCACTCAGGATCGACCACAGCGGCGACATGCCTGACCCTCCGCCTACGAGCACCATGGGCCCGGGCTGATCCTCGCGCCGGAAGCAGGTGCCGTACGGGCCCTTCGCAATCAGCCTGTCCCCTGGACTGAGCCCGCCATCCAGTTGCGACGAGAATGCGCCGTTGGGATACTTCTTGATGATGAATTGCAGCGTCGGTTCACCGTCGGGCGTATTGGCCATGGAAAACGATCGCGTGATGCCCGCGCCAGGAATCGTCAGGTCGACGTATTGCCCGGCCCAGAAGCGCAAAGGCCTCGAAAGCTTCACCTCCAGCAGCCTGATGTCGTGCGTGAGCGCCGTGATCTTCGTGAGCGTCGCGTCATATTCGCTGACCGCGATCGAGCGGCGCATCAGGTCTTCGTCGTAATTCAGCAGTTCGACGGTCAGATCGCTATAGGCGAGCGTGCGGCATAGCAGGATATGGCCGGATTCGCGTTCGTAGTCGGGCAGCGCGAAGGTCGAATACTTCTTGAGTTCGACATCGCCTTCGATCAGCAGCGACTTGCAGCTGCTGCACTGCCCCTCCTTGCATCCATGCATCACCGCAATGCCTTGGCGAAACGCGGCGTCTAGCACGGTTTCGCCTTCCGCCACCGACATCTGCACGCCGACTGGCTCGAAGTACACGGTATGGAATATCTTGTCGTCGCCCTGGTCCGCCATCTCGCGCCTCGTTTCTTGCGTGTCGCTCATCGTGTGCTCCTGATCCGTCCGGCGGCAAACTGCGCGCCGCCGGACCGGACGCCCTGGTCAGCTCACCGGATTGATCTTGAAGCCGGCGCGATACTCGGCAATGTGTTTCTCGCGCTGTTCCGGTGTCATGCCCCGCAGCAAGACAAGCGGGCTCTGGATCGTGTAGCCGCGCACATGGTCGAGCGTCCACATTTGCCGGTCGTCGAAGCGCAGATGCGGTTGCGGCACGAGCGTCTTGCCGTCGCTGCGCACGAAGCCCAGATCCTTGATGCAATCGGCGAGATCCCAGCCGTGGTAGCACTCTTCCCATTGACGGCGCCCGCTGAAGCGCCCCATTGCCGGTGTCGGTCTGCCCTCGTATTCGTCGGCGAACGCGACCTTGTGCGTCCAGCGGCACAGCTCCGAGCAATAGGTGTACAGCTGGCCGTCGACTTCATCGACCACGAAGTCTTCGCGAATCAGGCAAGGCACGAGACAACTCCAGCAACGGTGTGGATAGACGTACCCGTTTTCCTGATCGAACAGCATGTTGGTTTCGCCCGGCACGCTCTTCTTCGCATACCACTTCCAGTAGTCGCCGAATTCGGCGTACCAGCCGGGGTACTTGTGCTCGAACCATTCGAAGTCTTTTTCGGTCTGTGCTTCGATGCGCCAGAAGTTCACGGGCCAGCCCACCGAGAAGAACTGCGCGACCTTGTGAACATAGTTCTGCTTGACGATGCGATCCCAGGCGGCGGCGACGTCATCGTGATGAATCTTGATGCCGTACTTCTCCAGCGGCAGCATGTAGGTACGGTAGTAATCCTCGTAGATCCACCGGTGCCACAACTCGGCGTACGATTCCTTGTTCTTGTCGCGGTCCGTGGTGCCGTATTCGATGAAGGTGCCAATAGCGGCGTCGACGATCGCATGGTTCTGCCAGAATGCGTAGCGCAGATCGCGTTCCAGCAGCAGATGGTTGTCCGGATCGTTGATGATCGACATGACGAGCGAATGGCCATTGCCGATATGGCGGCTTTCATCCGACTGCACGGAAAGGAATACCGTCGGCAACGCATAGTCGCCGTTGCGGGCAGCCTCCGACGGCATTGCCACAAACAGCGTATTCGTGAACGCCGTTTCGGCCACCACCTGCAGGAACACGTTGGCAGCCGTCACCGCGTCACCAGTGAGGAAGCCCTCGGCGAACTGGCGGCCGATCGTGGTGGCATAGCACTTGCCAAACGCGGCTTCCGTAATATCGAACCCAGCCGGATCGATGTAGTTTTCCATGTACCACTTTTTCAGGTTCATCTGGATCGTGGAGTGCCGGAACTCGTCGACCATTTGCATCGTAAAGCCGGTGCGTAAATCTTCGCCGGGCGCGAGCCGGCCGAGCATCGCCATTGAACGCGCAGCCGAGATTTCGGGGAAAGGAATGATCGCGAGGAACAGCTTCATCCATTCCACCCAGCGGGGCTCGACGTTGCGGAACATGTCGCCGCGCAATGCCGCGTCGAGTGCGCCGTACACGCGGTTGTCCTTCTCCTCCTGCATCGGGAAATAAGAGCGCAGCACCTGTTTCATTGGGTCGCGTGGCGCCTTGCTGATCTTGTAGTCCGTCGGGAAGGTCATGGCTTCCTGGACGTAACTCGGAGTCCAGCCAAGATCGGCAACGCGGCGCGCCGCTTCGCCAATGCTGATACCGCGCTGGGACGTGATCTTGTTGAGCGTTAATCCATCAGACATTGAGCTCTCCTGGTTTCATTTCGATAACTGCCGCAATGCGACGCTTCGGGCAGGGCCGGCTAGCGTCACGACCAGAGTCAACAACGCGGGCGGGCCGTCTCGTTGGCAAGCGAAAAGGTCGCAGAGATATCGAAGTGCAGGCCTGATGGGCCTGACTTCATGATCGCGTCTCCTGCTGTTTTCGTTTTGCGCTTCTTGACGTCAACGCTTTCGGATTGACCTGTGCTTATAGAGCGATAAGCGTGCCAGACGTCGTTATTTCTTCCGGGTCAAGCCTGGTAATGGGCGCAGACTCTTGCTATAAAATCCCGCAGTGCGCCATGTTTTGTTCTGCGACAACGCCGGTTCACGATGCTGTCCGATATTGGGACGTCCGGTTGAATCGATTCTTAATGTAAATTCGGATACCTTATTGAATAAAACGAATATCGAAGTACGGTGCGTGGCACATCTACCGGGCTACGTCACCTTGGCTTTCTGTGGCAAGAATCGAGCTTTGACCGCTCTTTCCAGGGGATTTTCCTTCAGCGACAAAGCGTGCCGTGAGAATGAGCGCCCCTAGTGCGAAATCCTTGCCGTACGCCTCGATCATCTCGTCCGCCACCGCGCCCAGGCGCTCGAAGCATTGTTCCTTGGAAGTGAGTCCGGTATTCATGGTTGTCTCTCTTTGGATATGTGGGAGGGAGCACTGCCGGCTTACCTGCGCCGTCCGAAGCGAAACAATTCTTCCGGCAGAAACACCAGCGCCAGCTCGCCCGCCTCGGTTCCCAGCGCGAGGCGCCGGCCGTCCGGTGCCCAGGCGATCGCGCTTACGGCACTGTTGCCAGAACCCTTGATGAGCAAGATGTCGCTGCTGCCCGGCTGACACAGCAATACCTCGCCGCTGTGATACGCGACGGCTATGAGCGGATCAACGGGATGGCAGGCCGCGATGCTGACCGGCGTCTTGCCCGCGATACCGCATTCATGCGGCTCGTCATTGGCTCTGGGCGGATCGAACCGCCAGCACACCGCGCGCATGCCGCCGCTCGTGGCAAGAAAGCGGCCATCAGCGGAAAACGACAACGAACGCGGCTGCCCTGGGTAGCCGCCCATGTCGATGTCCGCGCCATCGGGCAGCCGCCAGCCGTGCAAAGCGTTTTCCTCCATGCCGGTCACGAGATAGCGGCCGTCCGGACTCCACACCACGTTGCGGTGATAGCCCGGCCACACAAGCTGACGCTCGCGCAGCGTGTCAGCCGCCCATAGCGTGACGCCGCCGTGATGCGAAATGGCCAAACGCTTACCCGCTGGGTCGAACGCCATGAAGGTCGCCGATCCCGGCAGCATCAGACACGCGGGTCTCGGTCCCAGCCAATGGACCCTGCGGCCGCTGGCATAGGCTCGGCCACCGACCGGACTCGCCGCCACCCGGTCGATCCATGCCCCGGCCTCATGCGCGACGAGTTCGCTCGTGCCATCGAGCCGCAGATGGACGAGGCGTCCGTCGTCGCCACCGCTGAGGAATCCCCCACCGGGGTCGGCGGCAAGGGCGAGGCACGTGCCCGCGTGCACGCTGAAGCGCGCGAGCGGCGCAGGCGGCGCTTGCGCCTGCACGAACTCGACGCCGCCGCCCTCGCGTGGCTTGAGGCGCGGACCGCCCGGCCAGCCACCCGTGGCGAGCGCAAGCGTGCCGTCGCCCAGCGCGAATCCAGCGCATTGCCCCGACGTGTCCCACACGACATCGACGACAGGCGCGTCGCTTTGCCAGCGCGCCCCAAGCAGATCGATCAGAAATTGCGGCGCGTTCATGCGTCGATCTCGCAGTAGCGAATGCTTTCGCGCAATTCGCGCCGGTCGAGATGGCGGCCGATCAATACCAGGCGGCTATCGCGCGGCTCGCCGTCGCGCCATGGTCGGTCGAAGGCTGTATCCATCGTCATGTGCACGCCCTGAAACACGAAGCGGCGCTCCGATCCGGCGAGGTCGACAATACCCTTTGCACGCATCAGGTCCTGGCCTTGCTCGGCCACCAGTTGCTGCAGCCAGGAGAGAAAGCGCGTTCGTTCGAGCGGCCGCTCGACACGCAGCGATACGCTATCGATGCCGTGACTATGGCGGCCTTGCTTGACAGTCGCGCCAGCGCGAAGCGGCACCGCTCGATAAGGCCGCTCGCCGCGCGGCGCGTCGCTGCTTTCACCCGGCGACGCAACAAGCTGCAGGCGCTTGAGATCGAACGCGCCGCGATCGAGCAGCGCGGCAAGCGGTATTTCGCAGCGCACACTGGTCAACCATTCGGCAGTCGGATTGATGCGCCGCACGGCGTCTCGAACCGAAGCGAGGCCGGCCGCATCGACAAGGTCGATCTTGTTGACCAGCACGATGTCGGCCTGCGCGAGTTGCTCCGCGGCCTCACGGCTGTCCGCGAGACGCGCCGCCAGATGCGCCCCGTCGGCCACGCAGATCACGCTGTCAAGCCTCGTGCGCTGGCGGATCTCATCGTCGATAAAGAAGGTTTGCACTACCGGCGCGGGGTCGGCCAAACCGGAAGTCTCGATCAGAATCCCGTCGAAGCCATCCTTGCGCTTGACCAGCGACGACACCACGCGAATCAGATCGCCGCGCACCTTGCAGCAAACGCAGCCATTATTCAATTCGATGACCTCGTCCTCTGCGCCGACGACGAGAGCCCCGTCAATGCCGATGGCCCCGAACTCGTTGACGATCACGGCATAGCGCCGGCCATGCTGCTCGCGCAGAATGCGATTGAGCAACGTGGTTTTGCCAGCGCCGAGAAAACCGGTGAGCACGGTAACCGGAATGCGGTTCATTGCCAGCCCCCTTGTGTGCCGGACGTCATTCGGCTGTCGAGGCGACCCAGTTCGCCTTCAAGCCGATCCCGCTCGGATTCGATCGCCCGCAACGCGCTTTCGGCCTCGCGAAAACGCCCGCGCAATTGCTCGATATGCGCTGCTCCTTCCGGTGAGGCGCCATCGCGCTCTTCGCAGGCGAGCGCGCATGCCAGTTCGATCTCCGCGCCCGCGCGTCGGCTTTCCCCGCGCAAATGGCGGGAATTCACTTCGGTTAGCGCAATGATCAAATGCATGCGATCGAAAAGCGAGGCTGCGTCGCGCTCCATAGTCACGGCAATCTCCACGCTGAAGTCGTCCCGTCGAAGCCGTTACGGAATCAACACCGCCCGCCCTTTGACCTTCCCGTGATGCAGATCCTTGAGCGCCTGGTTCGCCTCGCTCAAGCGATACTCCCGTGTGGACAGATGGACGAGTCCACGATCGGCGAGCGCCATCAGTTCCACGAGTTCGGGATACGTGCCGACCAGATTGCCGACAATGGTCTTCTCGCTGGTGATCATGTCGATGGTCGGCAATTCGATTTTTCCGCCATAACCCACGATGTAGTAGAAGCCGCCGTTGCGCGTCATGGCGAGACCTTTGGCGATCGCGTCTCCTTCGCCAACAAAATCGATGACGGCTTCCGCGCCATTGCCACCGGTAAGTTCCAGGACGTGTTCGACTTCTTCTCCGCCGCCCTTGACCATGTGATGCGCGCCGCATTCCTTCGCAAGCTGCAGCGCAACATCGGAGCGATCGACCACGATGATTTCAGCCGCGCAGAGTGCCTTTAAAACCTGAATGCCAATATGCCCGAGGCCTCCGGCGCCGATCACGACGGCAAACTGGCCGGGCAGCAAATGGCGCGAGGCTTTTTTTGCGGCGCGGTATGCGGTCAAGCCAGCGTCCGTATAAGGCGCAACGTCCTTCGGTGCGAGCGATTTCGGCAACTGGATCAGCGAGCGCTCGCCCGTTAGCAGATACTGCGCGTAGCCACCGTTGGCGTTGATACCGGGAAAGCGGCTGTCCGTGGCGTGCATATCGTCACCGCGCCGGCAAGCGAGACAATGTCCGCTCGTCACCAGCGGATGGCAGATGACCGGATCGCCCACCTTCACACTCTCCACGCCGCGCCCCACCTCTTCGACCCAGCCGGCATTTTCATGACCCATGATGTAGGGCAGCGCCACATCGACCTTGCTGCGCCAGATGCCTTCCACGACGTGCAGATCGGTGCGGCACACACCCGCACCGCCAATCCTCACGACGACATCGGTGGGCCGCACGATCCTGGGATCGTCCACCTCTTCGTAGCGCACGAATTCTTCGCGAGTCAGCGACTCATCGTACTGATGCAGCACGGCAGCTTTCACTTTTTGTCTCCTCCGTTCAAGAATGGCCGGACAATGCACGAGCCATCGGGGCTAGCGTTGTTGCGCACGTCGAGAGCCGGTTACGCAATGTCCATGCCAAAAGAAGTAGAAAGCAACGAAGCCGTCCGCAGTCGATGCGCTGGCTTAGAGAAGATGTGTCACCTGCAGCGGCGAACCAGCGGACCACCCAGCGAACCCGCCGACCAACTGTCGCAAAATCGGACGCTCAACGAGCGTGAGGATCGACAGGGTGTCCGAAAATGAGACGCGCCCAGCGGAAAGTGCGTGCACGACGACGCCGAACGCAGTGGCATTCGAGGGTAAGTCCCGACACCGATTTAGCCGGCCATTACCTGCCCTCCGTTCGCGCGCCTAAACTGACATCACTGCGCACAACGCAAGCCACCCGCAGTGGCCACCGCCGCAGACCGAGGAGACAACGCATGCCCAAGCTTGTTCACACGATGATTCGCGTGCAGGACCTGTCGCGCTCGCTCGACTTCTACGACAAGGTTTTCGACTTCAAGGTCTCGCACCGGCTCGACTTCCCCGATTTCACGCTCGCCTATTTGCGCAACGACGAGGCCGACACGGAAATCGAACTCACCTGGAACAAGGGACGCGCCGATCCGTATTCGCACGGCGACGGGTACGGCCATGTAGCCTTCGTCGTCGACGACGCAAAGGCCGATCGACAGCGCCTTCTCGACATGGGTCTAGCGCCAAACGACCTGCGCGAATTCCACGCGGACGACGGCTCGCTGATCGCCCGTTACTTCTTTATTCAGGACCCGGACGGCTACAAGATCGAAGTCCTGGAAAGGCATGGCCACTATCGCTAGCGACCGTGCGCAGGGCCGCGTTTGTTTGATGCATGGCATGAGACCAACACAGGAGACAACAATGAGCCCCACGATCATACCGATAGCGCACGAACCGGACGCGCACGCGGTGGAAAGCGCAATGCGCATCAAGCTCACGCGGCGCGAGTTGCTCAAAGGCACGGGAGTCCTGACGGGCACGCTGGCGCTGACTTCCACGCTCGCGATGTTCGCGCCCAGCCGGGTCTGGGCCCTCGAACTTCAGGGCCTCGACACGCACCAGGGCGACGTCCTGCTCGCGTTCACGCGCCAGCTCTATCCGCACCCCACGCTCGACAATGCGGTCTACGCGCTCGTCGTCAAGGACCTCGACGCAAAGGCGCAAAAGGACCCCGCCGTGCGCAAGCAACTGGCCGATGGCGTAAAGCAGCTCGACGCGGGCGCCGGCGGCTCGGACTGGTCCAGGCGCGAGAGCGCGGCACAGGCGCGCGACGTTGCCGCGCTGGCCGGCACGCCTTTCTTCACTACGGTGCGCAGCACGGCAATCGTCTCGCTGTACAGCAACACGCTGGCTTACCAGCACTTCGGCTATGGGGCGGCCGAAGGCGACGGCGGCTACCTGTACAAGGGTTTCAACAACTTGTCCTGGCTGCCCAATCCCCCAGCCGACGAGAGCGGCCCGCTTCCCAAAGACAGTTGAGCACAGGAGACCGAACATGGATCTGAACCAGAAGCGCTTCCCGCTCAACGACAGCAACGTGGTCGTCGTCGTGGGCTCCGGCGCGGGCGGCGGCACGCTCGCGAACGAACTCGCCCAGAAAGGCATCGACGTTGTCGTGCTCGAAGCGGGCGCCATGCATACGCAGGCCGACTATGTCACCGACGAATGGGGCTCGTTCCAGTTGCTCTCATGGCTGGACAATCGCACGACCTCGGGCACGTGGCGCGTCGCCAAGGACTTCCCGAATCTGCCCGCGTGGATCTGCAAGACGGTGGGCGGCACGTCAACGCATTGGGCCGGCGCGAGCCTGCGAATCCAGCCGCACGAATTCAAGGCGCGCACGACCTATGGCGACATTCAAGGCGCGACGCTGCTCGACTGGCCGCTCACGCGCGAGGAACTCGACCCGTACTACGACCGCGCCGAGAAGAAGCTTGGCGTCACCCGCACCAACGGGCTGCCGGGCCTGCCGGGCAACAACAACTTCAAGGTGATGGCGGCAGGCGCGACGAAGGTCGGCTACACGCAATGCAACACAGGCCACATGGCGATCAACAGCGTGGTGCGCGACGATCGCAGTCACTGCTTCCAGCGTGGTTTCTGCTTTCAGGGCTGCCGCACCGGCGCGAAATGGTCGACGCTCTATACGGAACTGCCGCGCGGCCAGGCCACGGGCCATCTTGAACTGCGTACGCAAGCCCATGTGGTGCGCATCGAGCACGACACGCGAGGCAGAGCCACCGGTGTCGTCTATTACGACGCGCAGGGCAAGCTGCAACGCCAGAAGGCGCGAGTCGTGGCAGTCGCGGGCAACTCGATCGAGACGCCGCGACTGTTGCTGAACTCGCATTCCGGAAAGTTTGCCAATGGCCTCGCCAACGCTTCCGGGCAGGTCGGACGCAACTATATGCGGCACACAACGGGCTCCGTGTATGCGACGTTCGACCAGAAGGTGGACATGTACAAGGGCACGACAATGGCCGGCATCATCGAGGACGAGGCGAAGAACGATCCGAAACGCGGATTTGTCGGCGGCTACCACATGGAAACCATCTCGCTCGGACTGCCGTTCTATGCCGCGTTCCTGAATCCGGGCGCCTGGGGGCCGTCGTTTGCGCAAGCCATGGATCAGTATGCTTACACGGCCGGCATGTGGATCGTCGGTGAAGACATGCCGCGCGCCAACAATCGCGTGACGCTCAACGACAGCGTCAAGGACCAGTATGGTCAGCCCGTCCCGAACGTCCATTTCGACGATCACCCGAACGACGAAGCCATGCGCGAGCATGCGTTCAAGCAGGGTTCGGCGGTGTACGAGGCGGTCGGCGCGAAGACGGTCTACCGCGTGCCGCCCTATCCTTCGACGCACAATCTCGGCACCTGCCGGATGAGCGCGAGGCCGGAGGATGGCGTGTGCAACGCGCATGGACAGACGCACGACGTGGCTAACCTGTTCGTGTCCGATGGCAGTCAGTTCACAACAGGCGCCGCCGAGAACCCGACGCTCACGATCGTCACGCTCGCGATCCGCCAGTCCGATTACATCGCAGGGCAAATGAAGCGCCGCGCGATCTGATGACAGGCGCCCCTTGGCTGGCAAACGCAGCTCGGGAGGGTTGCGTTTGCCAGCCAGGAAGCTTGCGCGTATGTTGGCAGGGCAAGACTTCTCCCAATGAAGACTGAAGGAGATCGAGCATGTGCAGAATCTACGTCAACGCAGACCCGATCCTCTACGAATCGCGCACACGATCGTTGCGTATTCACGGCGTGATCACGACCGTGAGGCTGGAAAACCTGTTCTGGGATGTGCTGCAGGAAATCGCCGCGCGCGAAAACATGACGACGAGCCAATTCGCGGTCAAACTGTACGACGAACTGATTGCGCTGCGCGGCGAGCCGCCGACCAACTTCGCATCGTTTCTGCGGGTGTGCTGTTTGCGGTACCTGTCATTACGCTCTGCAAAGGAAGATGCGCCTGCAAGCCCGGCGATGCCGGGCAGCGACTTGCGGCCGCGCATTCTGAAAACGGTTTGAACCGGCTTTGAGCCGGGATGTCCATTTTCATCGCTTCGAACGCAGGGATGTCGAAACCCGGCACGCGCCAGTCGAGGTACTGCTCGCGCGGGGCGCACACCGTGACCGCCGCATACGGCCGCGCGAACCGGTGACACTGGCGATGCCCGAGGCAAACCGTCATTGCGCCTGTTGCTGAGCCGCCTGCTCAATGAGCGCAGCCACTTCCTTCGGATGCGACTCATACACCGAATGGCTCGCACCATCGATTTCCACCGTCTGGGCGTGAGCGCGCTTCGCGTACATGCGCTCGAGGTCCGGGTTGATGATCTTGTCCGCCTTCGCGACCATATAAAACGCCGGCTTGGTCTTCCATGCCGGATCAGGGATCTGCGCAGCGAATACGCTTGCCGAAGTCGGCATTTGTTCGTGGGCTTCGAATTCGGCCTGAGCGATCGGAAGGTCGGCCGCGAAATCGCGCGGATAGTCCGCCGGATTCAGATAAAGGTAGTCGTCCGCCGTTTTCACGATGTCCTCGTGGGGCGTCGCGTTTGGATAACGCTTGCCATTCGAGACTTCAGTCTCGCCCACATCCAGTGCATGAGCCGCAATGTACACAAGCGACTTCACGTGCTCGTCGTTGCCCGCCTCGGTGATGATGGCGCCGCCGTAGCTATGGCCGACGAGCACGCACGGGCCGTCGAGGCTGTCGATCACACGCTTCGTCGCTGTCACATCGTCCTTGAATGACGTGAGCGGCTCTTGTACGAGCGTCACGTTGTAGCCGTCCTTCGTGAGAATGTCGTACACCGGACGCCATCCGGCGCCACCCACGAAAGCGCCGTGCACGAGAACAACGTTCTTGATGGGCGCGGCCTGCGCCGTCGTCACGGCGCCAGCGACCAGACAAAGCGCGGCGGCGGCGTGTGCAATAGCGGAACGGAAAGTGGGCAAAGACATGGAAGCTCCCTGGAATGGCGTGAAGTGGATCAATCGATTAACAACACGGCCAGTCTAAAAAGCGGTCTCGAACGAGAGGGTTACCCAGTCATTACGAAAAAATGACGTCGCTGCATCGGTGAGTCGAATCAAAGGGCCGGAAGGCTTGTTATTTTCTTGTAACGACTCGGTAACCCTGCCGATGGAGGCGCCTCCCTACACTGCAACCACGCAGTCACGCTTTGCCTCGCTTAGCCACGTTGCAAGTTGTCCCTCCTAAGCCTGTCTTCGCGTCCATGCACAGTCGATGCTGCGGCTTTCTTTCCCGACTCATCCGATTTTCAGATATATAGGAGTGTTGATCATGTCCAAGCTTCTTCTCAGCGTTCTCGTTGCGGCTTCCGCCGTCGCCGTTCCGGCCTATAGCTTCGCGCAGTCCACCCAACCGCTCACCCGCGCCGAAGTCCGTGCGGACCTCGTGCGCGTCGAGCAAGCCGGATACAGCCCGGGCCGCGGCGACGACATCAACTATCCGGCCGACATTCAGGCAGCCGAGGCCAAGGTCGCAGCGGGCCAATACGCACAAAATTCAGCGCAAACCGATATGGGTGGCGTATCGATGGCGAGCACCTCGGCTGCTGGCTCGCGCACGCATATGCCTTCACAGTCCGACTGTGTTGGCCCAGCCAGCTTTTGCTCGGTCTTTTTCGGTAGTTGAGCCGGCGGGCGCGCCGTATTCAATGGTCCTGGTGAGACGGTGCGCCCTCCAGTGACGGCGCACCGATCTCGCCCGTTGCCAGGGCGAGCGTCGCGGCAGCGGAAAGCGCGGCGCTGTAGCTGTCCGCATACGCGTTCTGCGCGGCGAGCAGCTGGTTCTGCGTGAGGAGCGCGTCGGTAATGGTGCCGACGCCGTGCCGGTACGCGGAGAATGCCGCGTCGTAGGTCGTCTGCGCGGCTTCGACCAGCGCCTTCGCGGCGTCGTTCGACGCGAGGCTCGTGGAAAGCCCGTTCTGCGCGGCCACGATCTGCCTGACGGCTTCCTGCTTCGTATGGGTCAGCTGCGCAGACGCACTGTCCGCGTCGTTGCGCGCCTGCATCAGCACGGCGGAACGCAAGCCGCCGTCGTATAAGGGAATCGTCACGCCGAGGAAGATGCTGCCGCTGCGGCGGCTGCCGTTCAGGTTCACCGTGGCCGCCTGATCGCCAACCGGCGGAATCGCGGTGATCGACGTCGTGCCGGTACCGTATGCGGCCGCGGCGGAGAGAAATATCTTCGGCATGAACGCCGATTCGGCTGCGCGGATCTTCGCCTGGTTGGCCTCCTCCAGCGCGTAGGCGCCCTGCACGTCCGGCCGTCGCGCGATCGCATCGGCGACGATTTCGTCGACGCTCTGATGCAGCGCCGGCGTGAGCGTGCGTGCCGGCAACGCAGCGATCTGAGGTTTCGACAACGGCGAAATGCCGAGCGCAGAGACGAGGCTCAGATAGCTGTCGCTCACGGCGCCGTCGGCCTGCACCTTCAGCAGATTGGCTTGTGCGCGATTCTGCGTGGCCTGTGCGACTTCGACCACCGTGCCCACGCCCTGCTTTCGCCGGGCGCGCGCGGCGCTGAGAATGCCGTCCGCGTTGTCGAGCGCCTGCTGCGCGGTTTGCTCCCTCGCGCTGGCGGCTTCGTAGGCGTAGTACGCGATGCTCACCTCGTGGATCACGTGCTGGTGAACCGACGTGAACGCGACGTTTGCCGCCAGGGAAAGCTGCTTCGCCGCATCGAGGCGGGCGCGGCGGCCACCGAAATCGAATAGCAGCCATTGCAGCGACAGCACCGAAACGGTGCCGTGAATGTTCGAGCTGGTCGAGGTGTTGCCGAGCAGCGGCGTCGACGTCGCACCGCTCGCCGCCTCGTAGCCGCCCATGGCGGTGGCGGTAAGCTGCGGCAAATACGCGGTCTTCGCAACGCCCGCCGCGAGCGCCGCGTTGCGTGCGTCGTTCCAGGCGATGCGCGTGAGCGGGTTCGTGGACTCCGCGAGATCGATCAGCTCGGGCAGCGTGTACGCGTGATTCGCATCGAACGCCGCGGCGGGTTCGATCGAGGCCAGCGCGGCGCTGCGCGGCAACGTGTAGCCAGCCTGCGCCGCGTCGCTGGCGTTGCGTGGCGGGCCGGGCACGATGTTGCCGTCGGCGTCCGTCTGCGGTTGCCACGGTCGGTCCGCCGCGGGCGGCGCGAGATCGATCGACGACGTCGCGCAGCCTTCGAGTCCCGAGATCGCCAACGCGGCAACCAACGCGGCGGCCAACGCGACAAGCCGGGCCATCGGTTCAGGGGCGCGCATCGGTCGTCGTCTCCCCGTCCGAAGCTGGGCGCGCGATGTCGGCGATCTGTCCAAAGCGCTTTGCGATAACGTTCTGGAGCGCATCGAGTGCGGGGTCGGCCGTGCGGTCCTTTGCGGCCTCGGCGGCATGCTGTGGGGCCTGCAAGTGCGCGTCGTCGCCAGCGGCGAGACGTTCGGCGATTTCACCCAGCCGCGCCGCGCCCGCACGTCCTGCCGCGAGGACCAGCGGCGCCTCCAGCGCCTCGAGCTCCGCGAGCGCGCGCCGCCGGCTCGCCACCCAGCCGGGCTCGGGGCGCACCCACGATGGCTCGTAGTGAATCAGGCCGAGATCCTGGCGCAGTCCGCCGTACTGGGCCAGCGCACCGCCCGCGAGCGCGCTGCGCGACCGGGCGTCCGTTGCCTGCGCGATGCGGGTCCACTGTGCCACGAGCGCCTTGAGCGTTGCGTCGATGCGGCTCGCGATGCTCACGGGCCAGACGCGCGTAAAGACCAGATAGATCACGACGTTGCCGATCAGGATGCCGATCACGCGGTCGCGTGCGAGCGTGAGGTCGAACGCGGGCGCTGCGCCCTGGATCACGCACAGAAAGAAGGCAAACGCGATCTGCATGCCCGCGTACGAGATCCGCGCCGACCCCATCGCCACCCATGCGGCGAGCCACGCGCCTGCGAACACCAGCGCCATCAATTCGCCCGCCGAGGTGAGACGCGGCGTCACGAACACGATCGCCGCCGTGCCGAGCAAAGCGCCAATGAGACAGCCCGTGATCCGCAGTGTCGACTTCTCGACGGTCTCGGCCGTGGTATTGAGCGAGACCATATAGCAGGTGATGAAGCACGTATGGATGCCCTGCCAGTCGAGCTGCTGATACAGCACATAGCAGAACATTGCCGCAGCCGTGGTTTTGAGCGCATAGCGGACGTGATCGGGATTCGAAAAGGCATCGGCGTCGAAAAAGCCGCTGCGCGCGGGCGGCTCGGCGGTTCTCTCATGAGCAGGATCCGGAACCGGCGCTGCGGCGGCCTCAGCAGACGGCACCGCGAAGCCCTCCAGCGCGGCGCGCAGGTCTGCGAGCACGAGCGCCTGCAGCGCGGTTGGCTCAGGCACCTTTGGCACGTCGAGCGTGATGTCCACAGGGTAGCCGCCCGCTTCGAGCATCGCGGCCATCTGCGTCATCGTTTCGGCAAGCTGCGCCGCGCATGCGTCGGGCAGGCGCGCGCCGGGTTCGCTCGCCGCGAATTCCGTTGCGACCAGAATCGCCGTTGTGGACGCCGCCGCCTGGCGCAGCGGCGCAGCGTCGGCCGGCGCCAACGTGCCTTCGAGTTTCGAGAGCTTGAGCCACGCGAGAATCTGATGGTCGCCCTCGCGCATGCACGCTTCGAACGCGGCGCGCTCCTCGTCCGTCGCCGTGCCCGTGAGGCGGCGCGCGGCGAGCTTCAGGCGCCGCGCAAGCTGCGAGGTGGCGAGCCGGCGCGGCGACGGCGCGCTCACGAGGTTCACGACGATCGCCACGCCAATCGGAATCGCGACCATCAGCCACGCGTACAACAGGCCGCGCGTGGCCGCTTCGCCGATCGGCGCGAGGCCAAGCTCGTCGAGCCCGAAGCCGACGATCATCGCAAGAATGGCGCCGATTGGCCGTAGCTTGCTCGCCGAGGTGGCGAATAGCAGTCCGAACGATAGCAGCGCCATGCTCGCGACCCGCAGCGGCGGCTGGTCGATGGTGAGGATTGCGAAGATCATCACGATGCCGATGATCACCGTCACGATCAGCATCAAGGCGAACGACATGACGATGCTCGTCATACGGTCGGGCCGGTTCAGGAAGAACACGATATACACGGAAGTCGCGGCATCGGGCGTGGCGTAGCCGGTCGTCACGAGCACCGTGAGCGCGCAGATCAGCGCAATGCGCGTGACGATCGCGGCGCGCCCCGGAAACGGCGCGAGCAGCTTCGCGATTTCCCGCGGACCGGGCCGCCTGATGTCACCGGCAAGACTGGCCATGCCGGACCTCGACGATCGCGCTGGCGCCAATGCGCACCAGCTTGTTGACCGGCGCGTCGATGCGCACGCGAACCGGGAAACGTTGGGCCACGCGCACCCAGTTCACCGACTGCTGCACGTACGGCAGGCTGCGCGGCAGGTTCACGCGGTCCGTGTCCAGTATCCCGGCGCCGATGCCGATCACCTTGCCGCTCATCGGCTGTTTTCGGTCGATCATCGAGTACACGGTCGCGCAGTCGCCGACTTCGATCGCGCCGAGCGCCGTCTCGCGAAAATTCGCCACCGCGAACCATTCGCCCGAATGAACCAGCGTGAAGATGGACTGGTTCGGCGCGACCGTCTCGCCCGCGAGGATTGTCAGGCCTGCCACGTAGCCGTCGAACGGCGCGCGCACGACCGTGTCGTCGAGCGCGCGCTGGGCGATCGCGAGCGCGGCCTCGCGCGCATGCAGCGCCGCTATGGCGTCGGCGTCGTCGCCTATCGTCTGTGCAGAAGCGCGCTGTTGCACCCGCGCCTGCGCGAGCGATACGTTCGCATCGCGCTGCGCGACGACCGCCTGATCGAGTTGCTGTGCTGAAACATAGCCTTGCTCCGCGAGCGGACGCAGCCGGTCGACGCTGCGTGTCGCGAGGTCGTAGTTGTGGGTGGCGCGGCGGGTCTGGTCGGCCGCGATGGTCGCGTTCGACGTCTCGCCGATCAGCGTGCGGCGGCGTGTGGCGAGCGAGGCGCGCGCCAGTTCGACTTCGGCCTGCGCCTGTGCAACGCCGAGCCGGTACGGCACCGGGTCGATCTCGAACAGCACGTCGCCCTTCGAGACATGCTGGTTCTCCTCCACGGGAACGCGGATGATCCGGCCGCCCACGGGCGACGCGACGTGAACGACGTCCGCGTCGATGGACGCGTCGTCGGTGGACGGATAGCGCGACGAGCGATCGTACGCATACCAGAGTGCCGCCGCGCCGAGCAGGACGATTACGGCCGCAATGACGCGGCCCTTCCATGCATGTCGAGGATTCTGGCCGGCCATTTTCATGTCAGAGCTGCCCCGTTCCCCACAGCCAGGCCAGCACCCCGACGACGATGCCGATCGAGGTACACACGGAAAGCTGGTACGGCACCCGGCGAACCCAGCCGGTCCCGACGAACACGCGATGCGCGACGATCGCGCCCACGACGCCGATCACGGCACTCACGAGCCAATACGGGAAGTACGCGCCGAAGAGCGACCAGGACGGCGCGCCGCGGGCCACGCAACCCGCAAGCGGCATGAAAGCCAGGAATGAACAAACGACAGCGTATCTGGGCCATGTACGTTGTTTCATCGCTTATTCGATGCTTCGTGACTGGAATACATGCTGAATTCCACTCGTACGAACAACCCATGCGCGCACCGATGGGTTGCGTCCCGCATTCCCGATTCAAGGCAGCCCATCATAGCGCGGTTTGCCGCACCGCCGCCCATGGGGTGCTTATCGGCCCCGCTGCTCGCGCTGCCGCGGGAACACGAGCGTAAAGCGCGTCACGCCGTTGCTGCTCGACGCGCGCCACGCGCCGCCGTGCAGCTGCATGATGCTGCGCACGATCGAAAGCCCGAGCCCGCTCGACTCCGATGAGCGATGCCGCGACGGATCGGCCCGGTAGAAGCGATCGAAAATCCGTTCGAGATGATGCGGCTCGATCGTCGGCCCGCGGTTCTCGACATGCAGCGTCGTGGCCTCCGGTCCCTGATCCGCCACGGTCGAGATTGCCGAGCCCGGTTCCGCATACCGCAAGGCATTCGCAAGCAAATTCCCCAGCGCGCGGCGCAGCAGATCCGGGTCCGCGCACACGTCGCCCTCGCCGCGCCACTCGAGGCTCACGTTGCGGTCCTCCGCGAGACCTTCGAAGTACTCCTGCATACGCTCGAATTCCACGGCGAGCGGCAACGCCTTGCGCTCGATAGCGTTGTCGGCCTGCTCGGTGCGCGCCAGAAAAAGCATGTTGTCGATCATCTTCGACAGGCGCTGCAGTTCCTCGTAATTCGAGCCGAGCAACCGCTGGTAGTACACGGTGTCGCGCGTCTGGCTCAGGCCGACTTCGGTCTGCCCCAACAGATTGCCAATTGGCGTGCGCAGGTCGTGCGCCATGTCCGCCGACACTTGCTTTAACTGCGTGAACCCGCGTTCGAGCCGGTCGAGCATGCCGTTGAACGCGGCGATCAGGGCGTCGAGTTCGGGGGGCGCAGCGCGCTGCTCGATGCGCGTCGACAGCGTGCTGATGCCGATCGCCCCGGTTTGCGCGGCGAGCACGCGCAATGGCTGCATATTGCGGCGCGCGACGACAAAAGCGAGCAAGGCGGCGATGGTCGCGCCAGCGGAGGCGAATAGCAGTATCCGGTTACGGTAGGCCCGCAACAACAGCGTGCGCTCGGTCAGCAGGCGGCCTGAGAGGATCTGCAGATCCTGCTTCCCGGCTGCGTCGTGCGCCGCGGCGGCGACGTAGATGAACGGCGTTCCATCGGCCGCAAGCGTATGGCGGACGGCGCCGAGCGTGAGTGGCGCGTCCACCGGCACAGGCGTCACGTCGGGCACCGCCCTGTGCCCCGGATTCACCGTAATGAGCGGCGCCTCACCCGGAAAGCCCACGATCAGCAGCGATTCCGTATTGCCGAGCATGTTCGCGAAGAGATGAGGCTTGTCCCGAATCAGCTCGCGCACGTCGACATCGTTCATGAGCGTGCGAAGCTGGTCCACCCGCGTCACCAGCGCCGCGTCGTCGCGCACACTCAGTTGCTGCTCCAGGCCGCGGTATAGCAAAGCGCCGAGCAAAGCCATCGCCGTAAATACGATGAGTGCGTACAACAACGCAAGGCGCGTGGTGAGCGAAAGCCGCATCATGCTTCGTACTCGAAACGGTACCCCACACCGTGTATCGTATGAATCAGGCGAACGGGGAACGGGTCGTCGATCTTCTGCCGCAGCCGGCGCACCGCGACATCGACCACGTTGCTATCGCTGTCGAAATTCATGTCCCACACGCGCGAAGCGATCAGGGCGCGCGAGAGCACCTGGCCTTGATGCTCCAGAAAGAACGCCAGCAGGTTGAATTCCTTGTTGGTGAGCGTAAGGCGCACGCCGCCCCGGTCGACGCGCCGCTTCGGCACATCCACGCGCAGATCCCCGACTTCGAAGACCTGTTCATCCGGCTTTTGCGGCTGACCGCGCCGCAATATGATGCGGATGCGCGCGAGCAGCTCGGCAAACGAGAATGGCTTGACGAGATAATCGTCGGCGCCGAGATCGAGGCCCTTCAGCCGGTCTTCGAGCGTGCCGCGCGCGCTCAGGAACAACACCGGGGTTTTGGTGCGAGCGCCGAGCTTCTTCATGACGGTCCAGCCGTCCATCTCCGGCATCATCACGTCGAGCAGGATCAGGTCGTAGCCCATTTCCTGCGCAAGGTGCAGGCCGTCGATGCCGTTCGTGGCGACGTCCACCACGTAACCGGCTTCCGTCAAGCCGTTCTGGATGTACTCGCTGGTCTTCGCTTCGTCTTCGATGACGAGGATTTTCATGGCGTCCGATTCCTGCACGTTGATGCGCGTGTCACTGATTCTGTGCTCGTTTGCGCCCTTATACCAGCCGGGCACGCTTGCAGTCTAAGCAGTGTGCGCTAACAGGGCCGTTACCCAATCATTACAAGGAAATGACAAAACGCCGCCGTCGCAAACACGTAGGTCTGCGACGGCGGCGTGTGCTATTTCCTGCGCAACAAGCGCGCGTAATCAATGCTGCGGAATCTTCCCACCGAGTTCATCGTCAACAAACGCGCGGACGATATCCGTGAACGACGCATCGCCTTGCAGGCCGAGCTGCGTTGCGCGCGCGATGTCCCACTGCGCGGGCCAGCTGCCGACGATCTTCTCGACACGTTCGTCCGCCTTCCATTCGATCCGCGCCGCGACGGCTTCGCCCGCCACTTCGCGCAGTGCAGCGATCATCTCGTCGACCGTCACCGACACGCCCGGCAGGTTCACCGTGCGCCGGTTGCCGAGCGCCGCGCCGTCGATCTCGCAGCCCGCGATCAGGCATTCGATCGCCTTGCGCGGCGACAGCAGCCATAGCCGCGTCGAACCGCTCACCGGGCACACGGCCGGCTGCCCGTTCAGCGGCTCGCGAATGATGCCGCTGGCAAACGAGGACGCCGCCGCATTCGGCTTGCCCGGCCGTACGCTGATGGTCGGCAGGCGCAGCACGCGGCCATCGACGAAACCGCGCCGCGAGAAGTCGTTGAGCAGCAACTCGGCGACAGCCTTTTGCGCGCCATACGACGACTGCGGATTCAACGCGGTTTCATCGAGCACGACATTGGGCAGATCGCCGCCATAGACGGCGACCGAACTCGTGAACACCACGCGCGGCCGATGCCCACGCTCGCGGCACACGTCGAGCAGCAGGCGCGACGCGTCGAGATTGATGCGCATGCCGAGATCGAAGTCCGCTTCCGCCTGGCCGCTGACGATCGCCGCGAGATGGAAAATCGCCGCCGTCCTGTCGTCGATCAGACGCTCGAGCACGCTGCGCTCGGCAATGTCGCCGACTTCGACACGCACGCGCGCGTCGTTCGGACCCGGCGCCGCGACGACGTCGAGCAACACCAGTTCGGTGATCGGCTCGCGCTGTCCGTGCGCGCCCGTTAGTTCGCCGCGCGCCAGCAGTTCGCGCGCGAGACGCTGGCCGAGAAATCCCGCTCCGCCCGTGATCAGTACTTTCATGTTGCTGTGGTTCCTCAGTGTGTCTTTCGAATGCGCTCAGGCGCGCGCCTTCACATACGGCCGGATCCATCCCAGCCCTTGCGACGTGCCCGCGCGCGGCCGGTATTCGCAGCCGATCCAGCCTTCGTAGCCGAGTTCGTCGATCAGCGAGAACAGATACGGGTAGTTCACTTCGCCGATGTCCGGCTCGTGCCGCTCGGGCACGCCCGCGATCTGGATATGCCCGATGCCCTTCATGTCACGCTTGAGCTTGACTGCGAGATCGCCTTCGACGATCTGGCAGTGGTACAGATCGAACTGCACTTTCAGGTTTGGCGCGCCGACTTCCGCGCAGATCGCCTGCGCGTCGTCTTGCCGGTTCAGAAAGAAGCCGGGAATATCGCGCGTATTGATCGGCTCGATGACGACGGTGATACCGTCCGCTTCGGCTGCGTTCGCCGCATACGCGAGATTCTTCAGATACACGTCGCGGTGCGCGGCGCGCGATTGCTCAGGCTTGATCAAACCGGCCATCACGTGCAGCTTGTCGTTGCCGAGCACGCGCGCGTATTCGAGTGCCGTCTCTACGCTGCGGCGAAACTCGTCTTCGCGGCCCGGCAACGACGCGATGCCGCGCTCGCCTGCCGCCCAGTCGCCCGGCGGCGCGTTGAACAGCGCCTGCGTGAGGCCGTTTTCAGTCAGCCGCGCCTTGATGTCGGCGGCTGGAAACTCATAGGGGAACAGAAACTCCACGGCCTCGAAACCGTCGCGTGCGGCGGCGGCGAAACGATCGAGGAACGCGTGTTCGTTGTACATCATCGACAGATTGGCGGCGAAGCGTGGCATCGAAGCAACTCCTTAAATACGCGTGTTTAGCGGTTCACGAGCCGCGCGGGCGTCAGCCAGACGGCGAGCGCGCCGATCACGAGCATGGCGGCCAGCACATACATGCCTGACTGCGTGCTGTGCGTGAGATCCTTAAGATAGCCGATCATGTACGGGCTTGCGAAGCCCGCCAGATTGCCGATCGAATTGATGATCGCGATGCCCGCCGCCGCCGTTGCGCCGGACATGAACGCCGTGGGCAGCGACCAGAAGAGCGGCGCGCAGGTCAATACGCCCGCAGCCGCGATCGAGAGAAACACAATCGACACGGCCGTGTTGTTCGCGAACGAAGCCGCGACCGTGAAGCCGACCGCGCCCGCAAGCGCCGGCCCGATCAGATGCCAGCGGCGCTCGCGGCGCTTGTCCGCGCTGTGGCCCATGATATTCATCACGACGATGGCGACGAGAAACGGAATCGCGCTCAGCAGGCCGATTTCGAACGCGCCCGTCACGCCCGTCGACTTCACGAGCGTCGGCATCCAGAACGTGAGCCCGTACTGGCCCGTGACGAACGCGAAATAGATCAATGACATCCACCACGTGCGCGGGTCGCGAAACACCGCGCCGAGCGAATGCGACTTCGCTTCTTCCTGCGGCTGCGCGGCGATTTCGTCGGCGAGCAGCTGCTTTTCGCGCGGCGTCAGCCATTTCGCGCCGGCGATGCCGTTGTCGAGATACAGGATCGTCGCGATACCAATGGCGATGGCAGGCACCGCCTCGATCAGGAACATCCATTGCCAGCCTGCGAAGCCGTGATGGGAATCGAAGGTCTGCATGATCCAGCCCGACAACGGATTGCCGAAAATGCCCGAAACCGGAATCGCCGACATGAACACCGCGATGATTTTCGCGCGGCGATGCGACGGGAACCAGTACGTGAGATACAGAATGACGCCCGGATAGAAACCGGCTTCGGCAAGACCGAGCAGGAAGCGCAGCACGTAGAACTGCGTGGGAGTCCGAACGAATACGAACACGGCGGAAAGCAGGCCCCACGTGATCATGATGCGCGCAATCCAGATGCGTGCGCCGAGCCGGTGCATCAGGATGTTGCTGGGCAGCTCGAAGAGAAAGTAACCGACGAAGAACACACCCGCGCCGAGACCGAATACCGTCTCGCTGAACGCGAGGTCCTGCGACATCTGCAGCTTTGCAAAGCCCACATTGACGCGGTCCAGATACGCGACCACGTAGCACAGCATCAAAAATGGCACGATGCGCCAGAACACCTTGCCATAGGTGCGTTCGATTTCGGCCGCGCCGGGTTGCCCGGCTGCGGCGGCGGTGGATGCAGGGCGAACGGATGCCGCCTGATAGCTTGTCATGCGTTGTCTCCTTCGGGGTGGCGCTGGTTTTGGGCCACCCGCTTTTCGGCGGACGGCCCTCCGGCTTTTTATCCAAGGTGGGTGATACAGAGCGTGCGCGTGGGTGCGCGGCAAGCTCGATGGGCTCGAACGCGCTACCAGCGCGCGCCGAAGACCGTGCGCAACTCCTCGAGCGCGGTGTCGCTGAGCGGCGCGGGACGCGGGTTCGTCATGAGCCACAAGCGCGCCGTCTCTTCCAGTTCTTCGATCACGTATGAAGCCTGCGAAACGGAGCGCTCCCAAACGACCGGCCCGAGTCGTTCGAGCAGCACGCCGCGCACGCTTTCTGCGAGCGCGGCGATCTGTTGCGCGACTTGCGGATCGCCGGGCCGCCGGTAGCGAATCAGCGGAATGTGGCCGACTTTCATAACGTAGTACGGCGTGATGGGCGGCAGCACGTCGGCGTCGCTCCAGACGCCTGCGAGCGTGAGCGCGACCAGGTGCGTGGAATGCGTGTGCACGATGCCGCGCGCTTCGCGGTTACGCTCGTACACGCCGCGATGCAGCGCCAGCGTTTTCGACGGCTTGCCGCCCGAAACCGCGTTGCCATTCAGGTCGACCTTCGCGATCTCCGCCGGATCGAGCCGGCCGAGGCAGGCGTCGGTCGGCGTGATGAGCCAGCCGTCGTCGAGCCGCGCGCTGATGTTGCCCGCGCTGCCGACCGTGTAACCGCGCGCGTACAGGCTAGCGCCCGTCACGCAAATTTCTTCGCGGACGCGGGCTTCGCCGCTCGTGTGAATGGCTGCCGTCATGGCGCGTCTCCGTCAAGATGGCGTAGCGCCTTCGCGAAGAAGTCGACCGCGCCGAAGTTGCCGGATTTGAGCGCAAGCGCAAGCGGCTCCCCGCCGATCGTGGCGGTGGCGGGCACGCCCGGATCGATCTGCTTGCCGATGCGCAGCATGTCGACGCCCAGCGCCTGCACCACTGCGCCCGAGGTCTCGCCACCGGCGACGACAAACTTGCGCACGCCGAGATCGCGCAGACCGCGCGCAATCGATGCGAGCGTGCGCTCGACCAGCTCGCCCGCTTGCGCGACGCCGAGTTCGCGCTGAGTCGCCTTCACTTCGTCGGGCGACGCCGTTGCGTAGATCAGCACGGGTTGCGGCTGCGCGGCGTTCATGTGCTCGCGTGCAAAGGCCAGCGCGTGTTCGACGACAGGCTCGCCGCGCGCCGCCGCGAGCGGATCGACGCGGAACGCGGGGCGCGTTTCGCGCCAGGCGGCCACCTGGGCATTCGTCGCCTTCGACGCACTGCCCGCCAGCACTACCGACGCGCCGTCGATACGCGGCAGCTCGCCTGCGTTGGCGGCATCGGCGAGCAAACCGGCGCGGCGGAAATTCGCGGGCAGACCGAGCGCGACGCCCGAGCCGCCCGTAATCAGCGGCAGGTCCGCGCAGGCTTCGCCGAGCGTGTAGAGATCGGCGTCGGAGACCGCGTCGGCAATCGCCATGCGCACGCCATCGGCGCGCAACGTGTCGATCGAAGCGCGCACGGCTTGTGCGCCCTGCGCCACCGCGTCATAGCGTACGAGGCCGACTTTCGAGCGCGTCTGCCGTTGCAGCACGCGCACGAGGTTCGCGTCCGTCATCGGCGTAAGCGGGTGATGCTCCATGCCCGACTCGTTCAGCAGCACGTCGCCGACGAACAGATGCCCGCGATAAATCGTGCGGCCGTTTTCCGGAAACGCGGGGCAAGCGATCGTGAATGGCGCGGTTCCGTCGATGCGCGACAGCGCGTCGAGCAGCGCGTCGGCCACGGGCCCAATGTTGCCTTTATCCGTCGAATCGAAGGTCGAGCAGTACTTGAAGAAGAACTGGCGGCAGCCTTGCGCGCGCAGCCATTCGAGCGCGGCCAGCGACTGCGCCACGGCGTCGGCGGCATCGATCGTGCGCGACTTCAGCGCGACCACGAGCGCATCGGCTTCGATGCGCGTGTCGGCGGCGGGCACGCCGATCGTCTGCACGGTGCGCATGCCGCCGCGCACCAGCATGTTCGCGAGATCGGTCGCGCCCGTGAAGTCGTCGGCGATACAGCCGAGCAGCGGCTTGCTGGTGGAGGCGTTCAGGTTCGTCATGTCGTTGCGCCCTTCTCGCTTACCGCTTCGCCGGGACATCGATGCCCGGGAAAATCTTGATGACGGCGGAATCGTCATCGCCGCCGTGGCCCGCCGTCGAGGCCATCATGAACATCTGATGCGCCGCCGCCGAGAGCGGCAGCGGAAACTTCGAGCGTCGCGCGGTATCGAGCACGAGGCCAAGATCCTTCACGAAGATGTCGACAGCCGAAAGCGGCGTGTAGTCGCCGTTGAGAATGTGCGGCACGCGATTCTCGAACATCCACGAGTTGCCGGCGCTATGCGTGATCACGTCGTAGAGCGCGTCGGGATCCACGCCTTCGCGAAGACCCAGCGCCATCGCCTCGGCGGCGGCGGCGATGTGCACGCCCGCGAGCAACTGGTTGATGATTTTCACCTTCGAGCCCGCGCCGTGCTGCTCGCCCAGCCGATACACCTTGCCCGCCATCGCGGCGAGCACGTCTTCGCATGCGGCGTATGCGGCAGCGGGCCCGGACGTCATCATGGTCATTTCGCCCGACGCGGCGCGCGCCGCGCCACCCGACACGGGGGCATCGAGCATGTGCAGGCCGGCCGCTTCCACGCGACGGCCGAGGTCAATGGCGAAGTCCGGCGCAACCGTTGCGCACGCAATCACCACGCCGCCTGGCTTCATCGACTTGACCGCGCCGTGCTCGCCGAACAGCACCGTTTCCGTTTGCGCGGCATTCACGACGAGCGTGACGACCACGTCGCACTGCGCGCCAAGCTCGGCGGGATTCGCGCAAGCCGTGCCGCCGTCGGCGACGAACTGGTCGAGCACTTCGCGGCGCACATCGCACGCATGGACATTGAAGCCGCCGCGCAGCAGCGAACGTGCGACACCCATGCCCATCGCACCCAGACCGATCACTCCGACATTTCTCGACATACCCTTTCCTCTACGAACAATGCAGCAGACAGCGCGCCGCGCATGGCGCTGGCGAACGCGTCTGCAAATCAGCAGATACCGGCTTCGGCCAAACGGCGCGCCGCGTTGTACATGTGGGTTTGCGCGGCATTGCGCGCCGCCATGGGGTCGCCAGCGCGGATTGCCGCGGCGATCGCTGCGTGTTCGTCGCGCACCTGACGCGAGAAGTCTTCGCGCAGCGCCTCGTTGCGGCGCGTGACGACCGTGCCCGCTTCGAGGTATTGATTGAGAAACGTCAGCGTCTTCAGGAAGTACGGATTGCCCGTCACGATGGCAATCGCGCGGTGAAACGCGACGTCTTCGGCAACGCCGTCGCGGCCTTCGGCGACGGCTTCATCGATCCTCTTGAGCGCGGCGTCGATGGCCATCATGTCGGCATCGGTGCGGCGCATCGCGGCTTCCGCGGCGACTTCGGCTTCGATCGCGCGGCGCACCGCGAGAATCTGCAGCACCGAGCCGCCTTCCATCGCTTCCGCATAGTCGATGCGCAGCGGCCGGATCGCGCCATGCGCCGATACGTAGACGCCACTGCCCTGGCGCGGCTCGACCACGCCTTCGTTCTTCAAGCGCGAAATGGCCTCGCGGATCACCGTGCGGCTCACGCCGAATTCCTGAGCGAGCACGGCTTCGGTCGGCAGCTTGCCGCCGCGCGCGAAGGTGCCCTTGTCGATCTGGGCGAGCAGCTGTTGCGCGACGGTGTCGCTCAGCGCCCGCGAGGGAATTTTCTCGAACATATCATCAGATTCGCCATGTCATCGGGTCATCATACAAATTTTGCCGCGCGGATCGACATTGGGGTGAACCCTTAAGAGGCTCGTTTGAGCCTGTTTCAAAGGGAGGCGGCCCGTCTCTCGACGGGCGCGCCTCCTTTCGCTCACTCGGGAAGGTCGTCCACTTCGATATCGAGGAGCGCCATGCTCATCGACTTGCCATGCGCGTCGAGCGCCAGCGAGCGCGTGACGCCTCCGCCGAGCGCGTTGCCGAGCACGAAATTGAATGCACCGAGAAGCGGCAGTTCATAGCGCACGACGTCGCCCTTGACCACGTCGGCGAGGTGAGCCTTGACGCGCTCCGGCGTGAGGACGTTGCGCAGATGAGCGTAGTGCTTCGCGTCAAAACAGATCACCGAAATATTCAGCGTATTGCCTTTGTCGCCGGTGCGGCCGTGGGCCAGTTCACGCAGTTTCATCGCTTGCCTCGACAAATTGGAAAGCCGCACTCACCTGTTCGCGCGGCAGCAGCACGGACTGCACGGCGAGCACCTCGCGCGTCGATTTGGTGACGCCGCCGCCGCCCGCAGGCCCGTTGGTGTAGAGCGTTTCGACCTCGTTGCCGATGCGCGCCGCTTCCTTTGCGTTCGCCGCGCGTCCGGCCACGCGAACGCGCACTTCGTACGGTTCTTCGTGACGGGCAGCAAGGGCATCGCCATAAAGCGCATTCACGCCGATCAGGTCGAAGCGCAGTTCACTCGTCTCGACGCCCGTGATCGCCAGACGCTCCCGCACGATGTCGAGCGCAAGCCGCGCACGCGCGAGCGCACCCGGCCCGCCATAGGAAATCTGCCCCTCTCCGATGTAGCCGTCGACATACGCGACCGACACCTTCAGCGTGCCGGTTCGAGCGCTGCCGCGTCCGCCCGTCACGCGCACGCGGTCATGTGCCTCCTCTGCGACGCGAACCTCGGAGAAGTCTGCGACGACATCGGGTTGAAAGTAGCGTTGTGGATCGTGAATCTCATAGAGCAATTGCTCCTTGCATGTCGCCTCGGTCACGCGCCCGCCCGCATGCGGCACCTTCGTCACGACGACGCTTCCATCGGCACTCACTTCGCCAATCGGAAAACCTAGCCGCGCGAGATTCGCTACGTCCTTGACGCCGGGATCGGCGAAATAGCCGCCCGTCACCTGCCCCGCACATTCGAGCAAATGGCCGACGACTGTCGCCTGCCCGAGCGTGTTCCAGTCGTCCATGCGCCAGCCGAACTCGTGAATGAGCGGCGCCGCGAACAGCGACGGGTCCGCGACGCGCCCCGTCAGCACGATATCCGCGCCCGCCGCGAGCGCTTCGACAATCGGCGCCGCGCCGAGATACGCATTCGCCGAGACGATGCGGTCCGTGTAGCGGCTCACATCGTCGCCGGACTCCTCGAAGCGCAGTTGGGATTGCAGGACGACATCGAGCACATCGTCGCCGGTGACGGCCGCAATCTTCAGTCCGCTCAGGCCAAGTTCCTGCGCAATGTGCGCGGTCTTGATCGCCGCCGCGCGCGGATTGGCGGCACCCATGTTCGAAATGATGCGCACGCGCTGGCTCACGGCGACCGGCAGTACGGCGCGCATGCGCGCTTCGAGCAGCGGATCGTAGCCAAGCTCGGGATGGTGACGGCGCGTCTGCTGCGCGATCGCGACCGTGCGTTCCGCGAGGCATTCGAATACGAGGTAGTCCAGCGCGCCGTGCTCCGCGAGTTCGACAGCGGGCTCGATGCGGTCGCCCGAGTAGCCAGCGCCCGCGCCTATGCGTACGCGTTTGGGTGATTCGGTCCGGTTCATGACGTCAACGACTCCTGTTTACAACGCAAACACGCCCAGCACGACGCACGCGATCGTCATGACGATCGATGCGCCAAACAGCAGCGGGAACGTGAACTTCTGATGGTCGGCGAGATCGATGCCGCACAGGCCGACGACCAGAAACGTCGCGGGCGTGAGCGGACTCACGGGAAAACCGGTAGTCATCTGGCCGAGCAGCGCGGCCTGGCCGATGTGCACGGCCGGCACGCCGAGCTGCGACGCGACTTCGGCGATAACCGGTAGCACGCCGAAATAAAACGAGTCGGGGTCGAACAGCATCGAGAGCGGCATCGACAGCACGCCGAGCGCAACCGGAATCTGCCCTGCAAACGAAGGCGGCACGAAGCCGACCGCCGCTTGTGCCATCGCCTTGAGCATGCCGCTGCCCTGCATGATGCCGGTAAACACGCCCGCTGCGAGCAGAATGCCTGCCATCATCAGCGCGGCGCGCGCATGGGCGTCGATGCGCTTTCGCTGCATGTCGACGTTCGGGTAATTCACCATCAGCGCGATGCACAGGCCCACCATGAACATGATCGCGGGCGGAATCTTCTCGCCCATCACGACCATCGTGCCGAGCACGATGATCGTCAGCACGATGTTGAACCAGAAGTTCTGCGGGCGGCGCAGCGCTTGCTCTTCGGGCGTGAGTTCGCGTTTGGGCACCGGCACAGCGCCGTTCGCAGACGAATAACCGAGGCGCTTTTCCTCGCGCCAGCCGAGCCACCAGGCCATGCTGAACACGAATACGAGGCCAATTGCCTGCACCGGAATCAGCGGGTTGAACAGCGCGGAAATCGGCAGATGCAGCGACGCCGATGCGCGAATCATCGGCCCCGTCCATGGCAGGAAGTTGATGCCCGCCGCCATCGAAACGGCTGCCGCGAGCACGCGCTTGTCCATGTTCAGGCGCTCGTACAGCGGCAGCATCGCGGGGATCGTGACAAGAAAGCACACGGCGCCCGAGCCGTCGAGGTGTATGAGCAGCGCGAGCAGCGTCGTGCCCACCACGATACGCGTCGGCTTGGTACCGACCGTGCGCAGGATGCGGTCGATGATCGGATCGAGCGTGCCCGCGTCCGTAATCGTGCCGAAATAGAGAATCGCGAACACGAACATGCCGACGACGGGCGCGAGGCTCTTCAATCCGTCGACAACGAACTTGCTCGTCTGCAAGCCGAATCCGCCAATCAGCGACGCGGCGATCGGCACGATGATGAGCGCGACGAGCGGCGACATGCGTTTTGAAAGAATCGCGGCCAGCAACACCACGATCGTCACGAGCCCCAGCAAAGGCAGCATGTTGTGTCTCCAGTCTTGTCTTTTAGTGCGGACCAGCGTAAGTTCGGCGGTGCAATAACGCAATTGAAATGAATTGATCGCAGCAATCGCAGTTCGTTATGGATCTTAATCTCCGCGACATTCGAGCTTTCGTGACCGTGGCGCACGCGGGCAACTTCACGCGCGCGGCGGCCCGGCTGCATTTGTCGCAGCCCGCGCTGACCGTGCAGATTCGGCGTCTGGAAGAAACCGTGGGCGCGCGACTGTTCGATCGCAACAGCCGCAGCGTCGCACTGACGCAAACGGGCCGCGAATTGCTGCCTATCCTGACGCGGTCGCTCAGTGACATGGAGCAGGCCCTGCGGGACGCGCGCGCCCTCGGCGACGGTTCGAGCGGCACGGTGCGGCTCGCGTGTCTGCCGACCTTCGCGGCCAGCGCGTTGCCCGAACTCATTCAGGCGTTTCGCCAACGCGTGCCGCAGGCGCGCTTCCAGGTTCGCGATGTCGTCGCGAGCGCCGTCAACGCACTCGTGCGCAATGAAGAGGTCGATATTGGCCTGACGGGCGGCCACAGCGTCGATGCGACGCTCGATGTTCTGCAGACGGGCGAGGACCGTCTCGTGATCGTGTGCCCGAAGACCCACCCGCTTGCCCGCAAGCGCACGGTGACGGTGGACGACTTCGCTTCGATGCCGCTCGTGCTGACCGCGCCGGGAACCAGCGTGCGCGCGGTGGTGGATGCGGCGCTGTCGAACTCGCGTTGCACGCCCGATATCGCGTGCGAGCCGATGTACATGATGACCGCCGTTGCGATGGTGCGCGGCGGCCTCGGGATTTCGGTTCTACCGGAATCGGCGCGTGAAGTGCATGCCGAGCGCGGTCTCGTCACGCGGCCGATTGACGATCCGGCGTTCGTGCGCCCGATCGCGCTCGTCAAGAAGCGCGGACGCACGCTGCCTCGCGTGACGGAGGACTTTGTCAGCACAGTCGATCTTGGCGGCGAGAGGCTGGGCTGAGCGCAAATTGTCGCTTTGCGGTGGGCACTGCCTTGAGTTCACTTAGCGCATTGCTTTGCGACTGCCTTTCGCCGCCCACGCCAGTACCAGGCACGAAAATGCATTGAAAGCGAAAAGGCCCTTCGCGCCCAGCACGGTCATGAACATGGATGCGATGGCAGGCCCTGTCATGCCTCCCAATGAGAACAGCACCAGCAACAGCGAAGAGATCGCCACACGCAATTGCGGATCGATACGGTCATTGGTGTCGCCCGCGACAAGTCCATACTGCGTGAACGTCACCGCGACATACGCAATGGCGCCAATCCAGAGAAACGCACCTTCGTGAAATACGACGAGCGCCACGCTCAGCGCCGCCGATAGCAACGCTATCCGGAACACGAGCAAACGCCGCGCATAACGGTCGGAAAGCCGCCCTATCGGCCGCTGCGTGAACAACGCGCCGAGTAAACAGACGCCCATGAATAGCGAAAGATTGGTCGTGGCGAAGCCGGAACGCACAAGAAAGACGGGCATCAACGAAAAAAAGCTGCTGTAGAGAAACCCCGCGAGAATGCAGCCCGGCACCGCAAGCGATGTTGCACGAGTCAACGCTCGCAGGACCTCGATCCAGCTATGCCCGCGCAACGGTTCAATCGCGCCGCTATTCGCCGTCTTGGGCCAGCCCGACAGCAACGCCACAGGAATGATCGCCGCTGAGAAAAGTCCGGAGGCAAGCGCAAATCCGGTTGTAGCGCCCGGGCTGCCGATATTCAGCAATAATTGCCCCGCGCACAGCGAGAAATAGTTGACGGTGGAGTAGGTGCCGAATATGCGCCCTCTATTGGCATTCGACGCCGTGCCCTGAATCCAGCTTTCGATAGACGAAAACAGGCCCATGAAAGCGAAGCCGGTCGCGAGACGAATCAACGCGAGCGTCGGTGCCGAGTCGAACGCTCCGAACGCTTGCGTGAGAATCGCGGCCAACGCGGCGAAGGCGATAAAGACCCGATGCTGGCCAAACCGGTCGATTAAACGTCGCGCGGTAAATGCGCCGAGCAAAAAGCCAAGGTAGTAGCACGACTGGATGAGTCCCACCATGAGCGTGGATTCGCCGTGGCGCACGAGACGCAGTGGAATCAGCGTCTGGAACAGCCCATTGCCGAGAATCAGAAAGCCCGCGCCGAGCAGCAGTCCCGCAAGGGTTCGGTATTCGCTGGGGGTTTGCGAGGCAGCGGCCGGAGCGGCCGGTAGTGGCGCGGCGTGACCGGGCGTGTCGAGAGGAAGGTTCGATTCCGCGCTGCCCATGCGATCGTATGGCGGTTCTTGCAGCAATAGTGTGCTGGCGTCACCTTGTGCTTCTCTCATTCTTACCGTCCGTAAAGCAGATGCGCAGGGCGCACGTCCCTCGATCAATGACGCCACGATTCGTTCAAGCGAAGCACGGCAGCGGCGTGTATCGCCAGAGTCGGTCAGCGTCATCCAGAATTCGGCCGCATGCGAAATCAATCACGAAACGTGATAAAGAAAGTAACGGCCCGTGATGCTCACGCGCGCGGGCACGAGAGCCGAAGATCGCCCGTCATTGCATGCTGTCACGCGAATATCACCCCCTCTTATTATCTGAATAAGATCCGCCGATCGTTTCGCGGCCGATTTTTTTGACCTACCTACTCTGCGAGCGCATGGCGTCGCCAACGGCTTCGCCGGCTTCGTTCTTCTTTCAACCGCAGAGACCTTCACATGCAAAAACACTTTCTTGCAGCGGCTATTGCGCTCGCATTCGCTACTGCTGCGCACGCCCAAAGCTCCGTCACGCTATATGGATTGATCGATGTCGGCGTCCTCTATGCCAACAATGCCGGCGGCCATAGCCAGTATCAGATGAGCAGCGGCAATATCCAGGGCAGCCGCTGGGGCTTGCGCGGCAACGAAGATCTCGGTGGCGGGCTCAAGGCGCTGTTCGTGCTCGAAAACGGTTTCAACGTGGCGACCGGCAAGCTTGGCCAGGGCGGCGACGAATTCGGACGCCAGGCCTACGTGGGACTGTCGTCGGCGAATCTCGGCACGATCACATTCGGCCGCCAGTACGATTCGATCACTGACTTCACGTACATGTTCGAAGCGGCGAACGTGTGGTCGCCGTACTTTGGCGCGCATCCCGGCGACCTCGACAACCTGAACGGCACCAACCGCGTGAACAACGCGATCAAGTACAAGAGCCTCTCCTACGGCGGCTTCACGTTCGGCGGGCTTTACAGCCTCGGCGGCGTGGCGGGCGACTTCACCCGCAACCAGATCTGGTCGCTCGGCGCGAACTACACGCGCGGGCCTCTGGTGCTCGGCGTGTCGTACCTCAACGCCAGGGACCCGAACTACTCGTACTTCGGCAACAACTCGACTTCGAGCACCACGGCGTCGAACATGACGTCGAGCCGCGTCTACTCCGGTTATGCATCGGCGAAAACGCAGCAGGTTATCGTCGCGGGCGCGCAATATACCTACGAAGCCGCGACCTTCGGCGTCACGTACAGCAACACGCAGTTCAAGGACATCGGCGCGCTCGCCGGGCTGCCTGCCACCGGAGCCGGCGGCGACGCGAAATTCCACAATGTCGAGGCGAACTTCCGCTATCAGCTCACGCCTGCGCTGCTGCTGGGCGCGGCTTACGACTACACCAAGGGCTATGGCGTGAACGGCGCGACATATCACCAGGGTGTGATGGGCGCCGATTACTTCCTCTCGAAGCGCACCGATTTGTACGTCGACGCGGTCTACCAGCACGCATCCGGCACCGATTCCACGGGGGAAAAGGCGGTCGCGAACATCAACTTCCTCACCGCTTCGACCACGCAAAACCAGGTCATGGCGATTGTCGGGATGCGGCACCGGTTCTAAAACGCGCGAACGCCGGCGTATTTGCGTAAGCGGTGCTTATGGTTAGGAAAAGAGCCGCTTAGGCACCGGCGTTTCGCAACGGGTTCGGCTACCTTAGGACAACGCGCGCCGCGCTCAAGGCCGGCGCGCCGCTGCCAGCGAAACACGCGCGCAAGCGAACCCGAGGGTATTGAACATGCAGAGCCTGGCTTTCGGGCACGTTTTTCGTGCCGATTCACCGCTTGTCATCGTCACGCCGCATAGCGGCAGCCGGATTCCGGGCGAGTTGCTGAGCAGCGCGTCATGGACCGCCATCGAGGGACGTATGGCCGATCCGGCGGGCCTCGCCCTCGAAGCCCTCGCCGCGAAGCGCGGCATCACGACGATCAGTGCGCGCTACCATCCTTGCGTCATCGACTTCAACGTGGCAACGGAAAGCCGTCCGCTATCGTTGCGCCTGAGCCGAAGCGGCCTGTGCCGCACGCACACGTCGCGCGGCGAGCCGCTCTACGACGATTCGCACCCGCCTTCCGAGCGCGAAGTCGAAGCCCGCGTCGAACAGTACTGGCGTCCCTTTCATGCGGCCGTGGCGGCGGAAATCGAACGCTTGCGCAGCCTTCACGCCAACGTGCTGCTGCTCGTTTCGCACGCGAGCTACTGGCTCTCGCCTTACCGCAACCAGAGCGGCGCGCTCGACTGCAACATCGGCAGCAATCGCGGCCGTTCATGCGAGCGTCAACTCGTCTCCGCGCTCACCGATACGGTTGGCGAGCACGGCCGCTCATGGGTCGTGAACGGCAAGGTCGCGGACGTGTTCGCGGCGCAGCACTACGGCGCGCCCGACGAGGGCATCCACGCTGTCGAAATGGAGATCGCGGGCCGCTGGCGGGCAGCGCTCGAATACGAGCGCGAGCAGGCAGAAGGTGCCGAAGCGGTTGCCACGCTCAGTGCGCTGCTCGATGCGCTGGAGGGCGCGCTCGCACGCTTTCCGCGCGCGCCGTCGCACGCAACGTCAACCCACGCCGACCGGCTGCCAAAGTAACGGCAACGCGCGATTCCCTAATATTTACGCTCAGGCAACCGTGTTAGCATTCATGCTGTCACGTTGCAGGCGACCATGAAAGAAAGCGCACCTGAACAGTATCCAGACTGGGATTTACTCGCAAGCTGGGTGGCCGTCGTCGAATCGGGTTCGATTTCAGACGCGGCAAGCCGCCTCGCGATCTCGCAAGCAGGCGTCTCACAACGCATCAAGGCGCTCGAAACCATCCTCGACACCACGTTGCTCGATCGCGCCACGCGCCCCGCGCGTCCCACCGCCGCCGGTCAACGCCTGTTCGAACACGCCACGGTGCTGCTGCAAGGCGCGGACCAGATGGTCGAAGCCGTGCGCAACGTCACGCGCGCCAAGCGCGTTGTCGTGCGTCTCGGATGCGTCGATTCGTTTGCGGCCACCATCGGCCCGATCATCATCAAGGCGCTCGCGGGCACGTCGCATCAAATCCGTTTGTGGTCGGGCATCACGCCTACGCTCGACGCGCAGCTCGAGGCGCGCCAGCTCGACATGGCCGTGACGACCACCGAGCTTTCGCAGGTGCCCGGCATTCGCCGCCAGAAGCTGTTTTCGGAGCCCTACGTGGTCGTGCTGCCGCGCAGCTTCGAAGTGGACCGCTTCACGACGCTCACGGAACTGAGCCGCCAGCTTCAACTCATCCGCTACAGCGCGCGTTCGGTCATCGGCCAACACGTCGATGCCTATCTCGCCGCCAACGCCGAAAACATCGAGCGCACCTGCGAATTCGACGCCACCGACCCGATGCTCAGTCTCGTGGCCGCCGGCCTCGGCTTCGCGGTGACCACGCCGCTGTGTCTGTGGCAGTCGCGCCATTACGTGCCCGATCTACGCGTGGTCGCGCTTTCGTCGTTCTCGCGGCACGGCCGGGCCTACCAGGGCCTGAGCCGCTCGTTCTTTCTCGCCTCGCGCGAGAACGAACTCGGCCATCTGCCCGCCGATCTCTACGATCTGCTCAAGCGCGCGTTCGAGCGCCAGGTGTCGCGCGACATCGCCAAAGCGCTCGCGCTCGCGCCCGAGGATGTCTGTATCGCCGACGAGCAATGATGTGCGCCGCGCGTTGGCCGCATGTTCCGCCGCTTCCATAACCCTCGCCGATCCAAAGCATAAGTCGAGGTTTAGCAACGCGCGGTTTGCCGCCTTGCCACTAGTCTGGACACTGAGCTTCGCCTTCGGCGCAAAGCGGCGCGCGCGGCGTGCCGCTGCATGCGAACCGCTACGCCGGCGGCGTTTTCGAATCCCCTTCCCTTAGGAGCCAGTGTGATTTCAGGTCCTCAATTCCCGCAGCCCGCGAACGAACCCGAAGTGCATTTCGGCGCGGGCACGCAAGCGCAAGCGGAGTTGCGCCAGGCGCTCGAACAGCGCGACGTGGTCGAGATTCCCACCGTGATCGACGGCAAGCGCTACTTCTCGAACGACGTCGTCGAAGTGCGCGCACCGCACGACACGCAGCGCCTGCTCGCCCGCATCCACCGGCCCACTGAAGCCCAGGTCCAGGAAGCGATTGCGAGCAACAAACGCGTGGCGAAAGATTGGGCCCGACTCACGCACGCGAGCCGCGCAACGATCCTGCATCGCGCCGCCGAGATCATCGCCACGCGTTCGCGCATGAAGATCAACGCGGCGACCATGCTCGGCCAGAGCAAGACCGTGGAAGAGGCCGAGCCGGACAGCGCCTGCGAGTTGATCGATTTCCTGCGCTTCAACGCCTACAACGCACAACGCGTGTATGCGGAGCAGCCGATGTCGGTCGCAACCGCCGCGAACCGCGCCGACTGGCGTCCGCTCGAAGGTTTCGTCTACGCCGTCTCGCCGTTCAACTTCACGGCCATCGGCGGCAACCTGACCACGGCGCCCGCCATCATGGGCAATACCGTGCTGTGGAAACCCTCGGAAAAGTCGGCGCTCGCCAATTACATCTTCTTCGAAGCGCTCGAAGAGGCGGGCCTGCCGCCGGGCGTGATCAACTTCGTGCCGGGCGAAGCCGAACTCACCACGCGCGTGGCAATGGCCTCGCCCGATCTCGCGGGTATTCATTTCACGGGCTCGTCGGCGGTGTTCCAGTCGCTCTGGAAGGGCGTGGCGTCCAAGGTCGACTCGTTCCGTACGATTCCGCGCCTCGTGGGCGAAACGGGCGGCAAGGACTTCGTGCTCGCGCATGCGTCGGCGCATCCGTCCGAAGTCGCGATCGCGCTGATTCGCGGCGCGTTCGGCTATCAAGGGCAAAAGTGCAGCGCCGCCTCGCGCGCCTATATTCCGCGCAGCCTGTGGTCCACAGTGCGCGAGGAATTGCGCGCGCGCCTTGCCGAGCTGAAAGTGGGCGACGTAGCCGACTTCAGCACGTTCATGGGCGCCGTGATTTCCGAAGCCTCGCATAACAAGCTGAGCCGCGTGCTGGCCGCGGCAAAGGACGACTCGGCTGTCACCTTCGTGAGCGGCGGCAAGACGTGGTCGGAACCCGGCTACTTTGTCGAGCCGACCGTGCTCGAAGTGAGCAATCCGAAGCACGCGCTGATGACCGAGGAACTGTTCGGGCCGATCCTCTCGGTGTATGTGTACGACGACAACGCATGGGACGACACGCTCACGCTGATCGACGCGACGAGCCCGTACGCCCTCACCGGCTCGATCTTCTGCACCGACCGCTTCGCGCTGCATCAGGCCGAGGACGTGCTCGTGAACGCCGCGGGCAACCTCTACCTCAACGACAAGCCGACCGGCGCGATGATCGGCCAGCAGCCGTTCGGCGGCGGCCGTGCGAGCGGCACGAACGACAAGGCCGGTTCGTATCTGAACCTGCTGCGCTGGGCCTCGCCGCGCGTCGTGAAGGAAACCTACCTGCCCACGCGCGAGTGGCGTTTCGGCGTGTAAGGGTCACGCGCGGTTCCTGCTCCCGGTGACAGCCGGGACGCATGAAAAAAGGGCTCATCGCGACGATGAGCCCTTTTGCTTTACATGTTCGGATAATTCGGTCCGCCGCCGCCTTCGGGCGTGACCCACACGATGTTTTGCGTCGGGTCCTTGATATCGCAGGTCTTGCAGTGAACGCAGTTCTGCGCATTGATGACTAGCGTGCGATCGCTCGCGCCTTCATCGCCCGTGAACTCGTAGACGCCCGCCGGGCAAAACCGCGCTTCAGGCCCCGCGTAGCGGTCGAGATTCACACGCACGGGCACGCTCGCATCCTTGAGCGTGAGATGAGCGGGCTGGTTCTCTTCGTGATTCGTATTCGAGAGAAACACCGAAGAAAGCCGGTCGAACGTGAGCTTGCCGTCGGGCTTCGGATAGGCGATCGGCTTGCACTGCGCTGCCGGCCGAAATGTTTCGTGATCCGAATGATGATGGTGAAGCGTCCATGGCACGCGTCCGCCCAGCACCTTTTGCTCGAGGCCGACCATCATGCTGCCGAGATAGAGGCCCTTGCTCATCCATTGCTTGAAATTGCGCGCGCGATGCAGTTCTTCCTTGAGCCACGATTGCTCGAAGGCCTCGGGGTACGCCTCGAGCGTGTCGTTGCCACGCCCCGCTTGCAACGCGTCGAACGCCGCTTGCGCCGCCATCATGCCCGAGGCGATCGCCGCGTGGCTGCCCTTGATGCGTGAGGCGTTGAGCATGCCCGCCTCGCAACCCATGAGCGCGCCGCCCGCGAACACGAGTTTGGGCATCGACACGAGGCCACCCGCCGCAATGGCGCGCGCGCCATACGAAAGGCGCCGGCCGCCTTCGAGAAAGCGCCGGATCGCCGGATGCGTCTTGTAGCGCTGAAACTCCTCGAACGGTGACAAATACGGATTCGTGTACCCGAGCCCCACGACGAACCCCACCACCACCTGGTTGTCGTTCAGGTGATAGAGAAACGAGCCGCCGTAGGTGTCGCTTTCGAGCGGCCAGCCCGCGGTGTGTATCACGAGGCCCGGCTGATGCAAGGCCGGATCGATCTCCCAGAGTTCCTTGATGCCGAGTCCGTATACCTGCGGATCGGCGCCCTCGTCGAGTTTGAAACGGCCGATCAGCTCGCGGCCAAGATGGCCGCGCGCGCCTTCCGCGAATAGCGTATAGCGCGCGTGCAGTTCCATGCCCAGCTGGAAGTTCGCAGTCGGCTCCCCGTCCTTGCCGACGCCCATATTGCCCGTCGCCACGCCCCGCACTTCGCCGTGCTCGCCGTAGAGCACTTCCGCCGCTGCGAAGCCCGCGAAGATCTCCACGCCCAGCGCTTCAGCCTGTTCCGCGAGCCAGCGTGTCACATTGCCGAGGCTCACGACATAGTTGCCGTGGTTCTTGAAGTTATCGGGCAGCAGCCAGTTGGGCACCGGCCTCGCGCCGCCTTCGGAAAGGAAGAGAAAACGGTCTTCGGTCACCGGTACGTCGAGCGGTGCACCGCGCTCCTTCCAGTCGGGAATCAGCTCGGAAAGCGCGCGCGGGTCCATGACCGCGCCCGAGAGCGTATGCGCGCCGATGGCCGAACCTTTCTCGAGCACGCACACGCTCACATCAGCGTTGCGTTCTTGCGCCATCTGCTTGAGGCGGATGGCGGCGGAAAGACCGGCCGGCCCTCCACCGACAATGACGACGTCATACTCCATCGATTCGCGCGGGCCAAACCGCGCTGCGAAGTTCTTCGTGTCCATTTCAACCGATATCTGACTGTGCGGGACGGCTGCGGCTCGCACACACATGCAAGGGCCGCAGCCTTGTGGAGTTCCCGGCACGCGCCGCGCGAAGCGGCACGACCGGCCTGAAACCCATCCTACGTTGCCGGATAGCGGATGCCTGCGACATCACCGGCGCTTATGCAGCAATCAAGCCCGCGTTGGTCTTGCGATGGCGTGAATTCAATGCGGCGACGCGAGCGCGTCCAGTCGTGGTGATTCTGTGCGCGTGGCTGCGAATGCGACCGGGCCAGTCCCGCGTAAGGCAAGCGCCACCCAGAACCGCGCGGATAGCGCCCGAATACCGCGCGCACGGCCTGTGCGCGGCGGCAGCGCGACGCCCGCTTCTACTAAGCATCGATCCTGCTTATATTGGCGCGCCGCGGTTTATGGCGTCTCACACTTCGCCCCATACCCTTTGCTCAGGAAAGGACGCGAAACCGTGGACAAATATGATGTGGTCGTGATTGGCGCTGGCGTGATCGGCAGCTCCGTCGCATTTCAACTGGCGAAGCTCGGCGCGAAGAACGTGCTCGTGCTCGATCGCGGCACGATTGGCGCCGGGACGACCTCGCAGTCGTCCGGCATCTTGCGGACCCATTATTCCGTCAAGGAAAACGTGGAACTCGCGCTCAAGAGCTGGGAAGTCTTCAACAACTTCCCGGCCTATCTCGGCGACGAAGAAGCGTCCTGCGGACTCGTGAAGTGCGGCTACATGATCGTGGCGAGCGAGGGCGACAAGCTCGAGCCGCTGCGCGCGTCGCTCGATCAGCAAAAGGCCCAGGGCGTGCCGCTCGAATTGCTCGACGCGAAAACCGCGCATGAACTGCTGCCGATCGCCCGCTTCGACGACGCCGCGTTGATCGGCTACGAGCCCGAAGCCGGTTTCGCCGATGCGTATCTCGTCGCCACCAGCTTCGCGCGCGCCGCACGCCGCGGCGGCGTGACGATCCGCGAGAACGTCGCGGTCAACAAGATCCTGTTCGAAGGCAACCGCGTGGTCGGTGTATCGACGAGCGCGGGCGACTTCGCAGCGGGCGTCGTCATCAGCACACAGAACATCTGGACGCCTGAACTTGCGGGCTGGACCGGCCGCAACCTGCCCGTGATGCCCGAACGCCACGCGGTGCTCGCGCTCGAATGCGACGCGGCGAAGTACACCTTCTCGATGCCGGTATTCAAGGACCTGGCCTCGCCCGGCATGCTCTATTACCGCAGCTACGGCGGCAGTCAGATGCTGGTGAGCGAAGGCATCGTGGGCGAAAAGCTCGCCGCCGCCGAAACCGAGCAAGGCGACATTCCGATGGACTATGTCGTCGAAGTCGGCGCGCAGGTGGCCGAGCGCTTCCCGGCCTACGAAACGGCGGGCATCGCGTCGTCGTGGACCGGCGTCTACGACGTCACGCCCGACTGGAATCCGGTGCTCGGCCGCCTGCCCGGCATCGAAGGCCTCGTGGTCGGCTACGGCTTCTCGGGCCACGGCTTCAAGCTTTCGCCGACGGTGGGCCGCGTGCTCGCCCAGGAAGCGCTTGGTCTGCCGACCGATGTCTCGCTCGACCCGTATTCGATCGAGCGCTTCGAAACGGGCGCGCTGCTGACGGGCAAATACGGCCTTGGCGCCGTGTCGTGAGCGCGCGTGACCCTGTGCCGATGAACACCGCCAACGTACGCGCGCTCGCCGCGCTGCCGCGCGAAGCGTGGCGCAATGGCGGCGGCGTGACACGCACGCTTGCCGCGAACGCGAATGCAGACGCAGACGCATGGCGCGTGAGCATCGCCGAAGTCGAGCGCGATGGCCCGTACTCGCGTTTTGCCGGCATGACGCGCGTGTCGTTCGTACTGCGCGGCGCAGGCGTCGTGCTGCGCGAAGGCGCGCTGGAAGTGTCGCTCACGCCGAACGAAGCCGTGGAATACACGGGCAACGCAGCGTGGGACGCGCGCCTCGTGGGCGGCGCGGTCACGGTGCTGAACGTGATGAGCGCGGCGCAAAAGTATCGCGTCGCGGTGCGCCCACTCGGCGCGAGCGTGACTGTCGACGCCGGCGGCGTGGCGCTCGTGCTGGCGCTCGATGGTGCGTGCGATATCGGCGGCGGCTTAGCCGGACACACACGCCTCGCATCGGGCGAATACGCCACGTTCGCCGACGTGCGCGCGCCGCTGGCCATCGCGCCCGCCACGCCAGGCGCGCGCATCGTGCTCGTCACGTTGTCGCCTGTCGCATCACCATGAACGAATATCGTTGAGTATTCCGAGGAAACCAGCATGAAAGTGATTACCGCAGTCAAGCGCGTCGTCGATTACAACGTGAAGGTCCGCGCGAAAGCGGACGGCAGCGGCGTCGATATCGGCAACGTCAAGATGTCGATGAATCCCTTCGACGAGATCGCCACCGAAGCGGCCACGCGCCTGAAGGAAGCGGGCCATGCCACGGAAGTCGTGGCCGTCTCGTGCGGCGTCGCGCAAAGCCAGGAAACGCTGCGCACCGCGCTCGCCATCGGCGCGGACCGCGGCATCCTCGTGGAAACCGCCGTGGAATTGCAGCCGCTTGCCGTCGCGAAGCTGCTGAAGGCCGTGATCGACAAAGAGCAGCCGCAACTGGTCATTCTCGGCAAGCAGGCCATCGACGACGACGCCGGTCAAACCGGCCAGCTGCTCGCCGCCCTGCTCGACTGGCCGCAGGCGACGTTCGCAAGCGCGATCGAAATCGGCGATGGCACGGCCACCGTCACGCGTGAAGTGGACGGCGGTCTAGAAGTCGTCTCGCTGCGCCTGCCCGCCATCGTGACGACCGACCTGCGCCTAAACGAGCCGCGCTACGTCACGCTGCCCAACATCATGAAGGCGAAGAAAAAGCCGATTGACACGCTCACGCCCGAGCAACTCAACGTCGATCCCGCACCGCGCCTGAAAACGCTCAAGGTCGTCGAGCCGCCCGTGCGCAAAGCCGGCGTGATCGTGCCAGATGTCGCCACGCTCGTCGAAAAACTGAAATCCGAAGCGAAGGTGATCTGAATGACAACTCTCGTAATTGCCGAACATGGCGAAGGTCAACTGAAGCCCGCGACGCTGCACACGATCGCCGCCGCGCAACAGATCGGCAACGGCGTGCACGTGCTCGTGACGGGTCATGCCGCGAGCGCCGTGGCGCAAGCCGCGAGCCATGTGGCCGGCGTCGACAAGGTCGTGCTGATCGATGCGCCGCATCTCGCGGACGCCCTTGCGGAGAATGTGGCGGCGCAGGTCCTGGCGCTCGCTTCCGACTACACGCATCTGCTCTTCCCCGCCACCGCGTTCGGCAAGAACGTCGCCCCGCGCGTGGCCGCGAAGCTCGACGCCTCGCAAATCTCCGACGTGATCGCCATTGACGCGCCGGACACATTCCAGCGCCCGATCTACGCCGGTAACGCCATTGCCACCGTGCAATCCAGCGACGCCGTGAAGGTCGCGACGATCCGCACGACCGCATTCGAAGCGGCGCAGCCGGAAGGCGGCAGCGCGTCGATCGCCGAAGCGCCGGCCGTGCCCGATCGCGGCCTCTCGTCGTTCATTCGCCGCGAGATCGCGGCAAGCGACCGGCCTGATCTCACCTCGGCGCGTGTGGTGGTGTCCGGCGGCCGCGGACTTGGCAGCGCCGAAGATTTCGCGCGCCTCGATCCGCTCGCCGAAAAGCTGGGCGCCGCGGTCGGCGCGTCGCGCGCCGCCGTCGATTCGGGCTATGCGCCGAATGATCTGCAAGTCGGGCAAACCGGCAAGATCGTCGCGCCGGAACTCTATGTCGCAGTCGGCATTTCGGGTGCGATCCAGCATCTCGCGGGCATGAAAGACTCGAAGGTGATCGTGGCAATCAATAAGGACGCCGATGCACCGATCTTCGGTGTGGCCGATTACGGTCTCGTTGCCGACCTGTTCGAGGCGGTGCCCGCCCTCGCTCAAGCGCTGTAATGCTGCGCGGCGTTCGCGCCGCGCTTTACGCCGATTCCTCACGCAGTAACCGGTTCGCCGTCTTCTCGATGCCTTCGCGAAGACGGCTTTTTTTGCGCCTGCGATCCGATGGACCTCAAACCTAAGTGGCACAGGGACACCTGGATACCCGTATAGCCATCACGCGGTGGCGCTCGCACATATTCGGTCGCACCTGAGTGACGTTCCGAATACATCGGGTCCGAATGTCCTCGCGAACGATAGCATGGCCCGGCGTGCGATAAGCTACGCCTATGGATATCCGCCAACTCAGGTACTTCGTTGCCATCGTCGATAGCGGCAGCCTCTCGAAAGCCGCCGAGCGGCTGTGCGTCGCGCAGCCCTCGTTGAGCCAGCAAGTTGCCAGCCTCGAAAGCGAACTCAAGAGCCAGTTGCTGCTGCGCAGCCACCAGGGCGTCCAGCCCACCGAAGCTGGCCGGGCGCTCTATCTACGAGCGCGCGACGTCTTGCGCCAGATCGAGCAGATTCCGCTTGCCGTGCAAGTGAAAGGCACCGAATCGGGCCAGGTCGCGATTGGCCTGCCAACCAGCGTTGCCGTCGTGTTCGCACTGCCGCTATACGAGTACGTGCGCCGCCACTATCCGGGCATTCGCCTGCATATCGTCGAGGGCATGAGCGGCTATCTGGCCGAACTGCTGGCCAACGGCCGCCTCGACATGGCGATACTCTTTCGCGAGGCCGAAACCCGCGGCATTGCCGTGCATCCGCTTTTCGAGGAAAGCCTGTACGTTTTCGGCGAAATCGAGGGCATCAGTGCGGGCGAGGACGTGCCGCTGCGCCGCCTCGCGGGCGTGCCGCTCGTGCTGCCCGGCGCGGCCAACGGCTTGAGGCTGCTGATCGAGCGGGCGTTCGCGCGCGCGGGTATCGAGCCCGAAGTCGTCGCCGACATCGATTCGCTGCCCACCATGCTGGCCATCGCGCGCCAGGGCGGCGGCGTCACCATCGTCTCTTCCGACGCATTCGGGCGCAGCGCCGACCAGCATCTGATCCACCGCCTCGTCGAACCTGAAATCGTGCGGGCGGTCGCGCTATGCGTACCCAACGCGCTGCCTACGAGCTCCGCCTCGCTCGCGATCCAGAAGGTCGTTGAGCAGCTCGTCGCCGAACTGGTGGAAAGCGGCGTATGGGCCGGCGTGCTGCGGCCGCCGGGTGAGCCCACCCAGCCGCGCCGCAAGCACCGGGGACCGTCGATATAGGCGTGGCCTATACCCGCTAGCCGCAATCGGTATTTCACAACGCGCGCCCGCACGGCTAGTCTGTCTCCTTCGAATCGATAGAAAACGTCCGCGAGACGTTCGAAGGAGACGCATGTACACGCAAATATTCGACCCAGTCGCTCATTCCATCGCGGCTTCCGCCGCGTTCGCGGCCCTCCCCCTGCTCACCCTGTTCGTGCTGCTCGGCGTGCTGCGCTTGCCCGCGCGCTGGGCCGCACTCGCCTCGCTCGTGGTCTCGATGATCGTCGCTGTGTTCGCCTACGGCATGCCGGCCGGCCAGGTGGTGAGCGGCGCGCTCGAAGGCGCGGCCATCGGCTTCTTCCCCATCATCTGGATCGGCATCAACGCGATCTGGCTGTTCAAGCTCACGCAGGAGAGCGGGCACGCCGACGTCCTGCGCCGCACGCTCGCCCATGTGAGTCCCGATCAACGCGTGCAGGCGGTGCTCATCGCCTTCTGCTTCGGCGCGCTGCTCGAAGCGCTCGCGGGTGGCGGCGCGCCTGTCGCGATTTGCGCCGTGCTGCTGATCTCGCTCGGCGTCGAGCCGATCAAGGCCGCCACCGTCTGCCTGATCGCCGACACGAGCCCGGTCGCGTTCGGCGCGCTCGGCCTGCCCATCACCGTGCTCGCCAAGATCACGCGCCTGCCGGTGCACGACATCAGCGTGATGGTCGGGCGTCAGGCGCCGCTGCTCTCGCTGTTCATTCCGCTCATGCTCGTGTTCATCCTCGACGGGCGCCGCGGCCTCAAGGAAGTCTGGCCGCTCGCCGCCGTCGCAGGGTTCGCATTTGCGTTCGCGCAGTTCGCCGGATCGATGCTGCTGCCCGTCGAGCTCGTCGACATCGTCGCCGCGCTGATCTGCGCGGGCGCATCGATCGTATTCCTGCGCGCATGGTCGCCCGCCGTGCTGCGCTCCGACCTGAACGCGCCGCAAGGCACGCTCGCCCAAGGTGGCGCGCGCAGCGCACTGGCTACCGGCAACGGTGGCCACGGCACGGGTCTCCAGGCTGCTGCCCTTGCCATGCCGATGACGGGCGGCGGCGCAGCGTTCGAGCGCAATGCGCAGCAAGGCGGCCCGGCGCGTGCGGCGTTCGCCGATACACCGCGCGATTCCCGTGCCGAAATCCTGCGTGCGCTCGCCCCCTATGCAGCCGTGATTCTCGTCGTCGCCGCAACGCAGATCGGCTTCATCGCGCACGCGATGGGCGCCTTGACGTCGACGTTCGCGTGGCCCGGCCTGCATGTCGTCGATCCGAAGGGGGCGCCGATCTCGGCCGTCACCGCCAAGTTCGAATGGTTGCTTTCGGCGGGCTCGATCGTGCTGATCGCAGGTGTGCTCTCCGTGCCGCTCCTCAAACTCGACGCCCGCACGGCCGCGCGCACGTATGTGAAAAACCTGCACGAGCTGCGCTGGGCCGTGTTCACCGTCTGCTGCGTGGTGGGCGTCGCGTACATCATGAATCTCTCCGGTCAGATCGTGACGCTCGGCATCTGGGCCGCGCGCGCGGGCACCGCGTTCGCACCCGTCTCGCCGGTGCTTGGCTGGTTCGCCACCGCGCTCACCGGCTCCGATACCTCGGCCAACGCGCTTTTCGGCATGTTGCAGCTCACCACCGCGCACCATACCGGCCTCTCGGACATCCTGCTTACTGCCGCCAACACCTCGGGCGGCGTGGTGGGCAAGGCAATCTCCCCGCAGAACCTCGCCGTCGGTGCGGTCGCCGTGGGCATGATCGGCCGCGAAGGCCTGCTGTTCCGGCGCGTCGCGGGCTGGACCGTGCTCATGATCGCCGCGCTCAGCCTGCTCGTGTGGGCGCAGTCCACGCCGCTGCTCGGCTGGATGGTGCCGTAACCCTGCGGTAACTCGAATCGCGCGGCACTCGCGCGCGCCTTCGCGCAGCGGTGCCGCAAACAAGCCAGTAAGGAACTCCCGACGTCATGCAAAACTCAGCACTTCCGCTTGCCGACATCACCGTCGTCTCGATCGAACAGGCCATCGCCGCGCCGCTCGCCAGCCGCCATCTGGCCGACTGGGGCGCACGCGTCATCAAGATCGAGCGCCCCGGCACGGGCGATTTCGCGCGCGGCTACGACACGGCCATGGACGGCCTCTCGAGCCAGTTCGTCTGGACCAACCGCTCGAAGGAGAGCCTCGCGCTCGACATCAAGGACGAGCAAGGCCAGGACACGCTGGAATCACTGCTTGCGCGCGCCGACGTGTTCATCCAGAACCTCGCGCCAGGCGCCGCGAAGCGCCAGGGACTCGACGCGAAGTCGCTGGTCGCCCGCTTTCCGCGCCTCGTGGCATGCGACATCTCGGGCTACGGCAGCGGCGGACCGTACAGCGACAAAAAAGCCTACGACCTGCTCGTGCAATGCGAAACCGGCTTTCTGTCGATCAACGGCACGCCCGAAACGCCGTCCAAATGCGGCCTCGCGATCGCCGACATCGCCACCGGGATGTACACGCTCAACGGCATCCTGATGGGCCTGCATCAGCGCGCGCGCACGGGACGCGGCATGGCCTTCGAGGTGTCGCTCTTCGACGCCATGACCGAGTGGATGAGCTACCCCGCCTACTACACGCGCGGCCGCGGCGAGCCGGTGCCGCGCAGCGGCGCGCGCCACGCGACGATCGCGCCGTACGGACCGTTCGCGACGGGAGACGGCAAGACGGTTTTCTTCGGTATCCAGAATGAACGCGAGTGGCAGAGCTTCTGCGCGGTGGTGCTTGGCGATGCGGCAATCGCCACCGATGCGCGCTACGTGACAAATTCGCTGCGCCTTGCCAACCGCGACGCACTGGAGCGCGCCATCACCGAACGCTTCGCTGCGTGGACGAGCGACGAAGTCCTCGCACGCCTTGACCGCGCGGCGATCGCCAACGGCAAGATGAACGATGTCGAAGCGCTGCTCGATCATCCGCAACTCGTGGAGCGCCAGCGCTACCGCAGCGTAGAGACGGAGCGCGGCGCGATGGACATGTTCGTGCCGCCCGTGACAATCGCGGGCGTGGAGCCCGTCATGGGACCGGTGCCCGCCGTGGGCCAGCATACCGAGGCGATTCTCGCGGAACTCGCCGCCCGGCGTGAAACCGCGCAGCGGAGCGAAGCATGAGCGCCCCCCGTATTACCCGCACCGTGCTCGCGGTGCCCGGCCATCGGCTCAAGATGCTGCAATCGGCCGCTGCAAGCGCGGCAGACGCGGTTTTCATCGATCTCGAAGACGCGGTTCCGCTCGACAAGAAGCACGAAGCCCTGTCCTGCGCCGTGCAGGCGCTCAACGAATTCGACTGGGGTTCGAAATGGGTGTCCGTACGCATCAACACGCGCGCGGACAGCGTGGCCGAACACGAGGTGGCGACGCTCGCGCGCGAGGCGGCCCGACTCGATGCGCTGCTCGTGCCGAAGGTCGAAAGCATCGCAACGGTGCACGAAATCGAGCGCCTGCTGCGGGCGCGGCCGTCGGCGTTTAGACCCGTCGCGATTGAAGCGCTGATCGAGACGGCGCGCGGGATCGTCCATGTCGATGACATCGCCGCGTCGAGCACCCAACTCGTTGCGCTGCACTTCGGCGTCGGCGACTTCTCCGCTTCGATTGGTGCGCGCAACGTCGATATCGGCGGGACGCATCCGGGCTATGCCCTCACGCTCAGGAACGACGCGGGCAACTATGCGACTACCGCGCTCGATCTCTGGACTTATCCGATGATGCGTCTGCTCGTGGCTGCACGCGCGTTCGGGCTGCGCGCCATCGACGGACCATGCGGCGCGTTTCGCGATCCCGTGCTCACACGTGCCTGGGCACTCAAGGCGGCGGCAATGGGCTACGACGGCAAGCAGGTCATTCACCCCGACCAGATCGCGCCGACGTGCGAGGCTTTCAGCCCTACGGCCGCCGAAGTGCACGACGCGCGCCGCACGATCGAGGCGCTCGAAACCGCTCAGGCCGCGGGACTCGCCGCGGTTTCACTCGATGGCAAGCTCGTGGACTTCGCCAACGTGCGCATGGCCCAACGTGTCCTCGCGATGGCGTCGGCGTAGCTGTATCTAATCGAGTGATGCTCGGTGGGTTGCAGGCAGATCTGCTCGGTGGGCGTGAACTGAAAGACCCGTCCGGGTTCCGACTTCTGACCGATGCAGTCGGAGCGACGATAAGCTAGCCCGCGCCGTTCACAGGCGTCTACTTCACGTGCTGGAACAGTCGTCTGCTTAGGGGTGTCGCGACCGACCGTTCAGTGTCGGGGAATGTGAGTTCACTGATGCAGGAAGCTGACGTTCGGCTGTTCGATGCCGCCACCGTCAGCAATCGGTGAGATTGCTGACGTAGAACCCGGCCTGCCCCGATGGCGGCTAAGGCCGAACTGTTGTCCCCGACAAGGCGACCTGGATGACCGGAACACTCCGCTACCTGTCCTTGAACCGCTAACAGGCGACCCGCTGGAGTGGGTCGAACAAAGCCCTTCCCCGAGACTCCGCAAAGAACCCAGAAAAGCGGGCCATGCCCGCTTTTCCATTACCCCATCTCGCGCATTCAGCGTCCCATCGCTCGCACCGCCTCAAACGCCGCCGTCACCATGCGCTCGACCACCGGCTCGACCTCGCCCGCGACTTCAGGCAGGTACTCAAACGGCGACGTCTCGCTCATATACGTCGACTGACACATTTCGAGCTGCACCGCGTGCACGCCCTTCTGCGGCTCGCCATACGCGCGTGTGTTGTAACCGCCCTTGAAGCGTCCGTTGGCGATCCACGTGAACGGCTGAGCGCCGAGCGTGCGCGTGATCGCGTCGAGCACGCCGGCGTCGCAACTCAGTCCGTTGTTCGTGCCGATGTTCAGGTCGGGCAGCTTGCCCTCGAAAAGGCGCGGCAGCACGCTCGCGATCGAATGCGCTTCCCACAGCAGCACGGCGCCGAATTCAGCCGTCAAGCGGTCGAGTTCGGCGCGCAGTTGCGCGTGATACGGGCGCCAGTACCGGTCGAGACGCCGCGCGACTTCGGCGGCGTTGGGGCCGGCGCCATTGCGATACAGCGGTTCGCCGCGAAACGTTTCGGTCGGGCACAGGCCGGTGGTCGTCTGGCCCGGATAGAGGCTTTCGCCCGAGGCCGGCCGGTTCAGGTCGATCACATAGCGCGACACGCGCGCGCCCAGCACCGAGGCGCCCATCTTTTTCGCGAACGCGTAGAGGCGATCGAGATGCCAGTCGGTGTCGGCGACTTCGCCGGCAACGTCGGTCAACTGCTCACGGATATCGGCGGGAATGGCCGTGCCCAGATGCGGAATGGAAACGAGCAGCGGCACGGTGCCGCGATGAAAATCGAAGATCGGGGAAATCATGCGGGAGGCATTGCGGTGACGTTGAGGGGAACGGCCTGCGTAACTACGCGGAAAGCGAGGGTGACGCTGCCGGCACGACACGGCCCGGATTCATCGTATCGTTCGGATCGAGCAGGTGCTTCATTTGCCGCATCAAGGCGATTTCGTTCGCGTCCTTGTAGAGCGACATCTCGGGCACGTGCAGCGAGCCGATGCCGTGCTCCGCGCTGAACGTGCCGCCCATCGCCGCCGCGATGTCGTAAAGGCGATGACTCAGCGCGAGCTGCAGAGCGGCCTTGTCCGCAACGCTCGCCCAGTATTCGTGCGAAAACATGGCGATGTAGTGGAGATTGCCGTCGCCCATATGGCCGACCACGACTTGCGTGGCCTGCGGATAGTGCTCCTCGAGCGTCTTCTCGGCGGCCTCCATGAAGTCGGGAATGCGGTACGTAGGCACGGCGATATCGTGCGTGAGCCCCATGCCTTCGCGGCCATTTGCCTCGGTCACGTGATGGCGGATGTGCCAAAGGTCCGCGCGCTGCTGCGCGCTCGCGGCCACCACCGCGTCGACGATCACGCCGGCTTCGAACGACGGCGCGAGCGCATCCGTCAAGCGAGCGGCGATTGCTTCATCGTCGCCCGACGAAGCCGCCAGTTCGACGAGCACCATCCACGCCGGCGTTTTGTCGAACGGATTGCGCGCCTTCGCGGCATGACGCAGCGAGATTTCGAATTCGCTGCGCGAGATGAGTTCGAGCCCGACCAGTTCCCCCGGGAATGCGGCTTGAAGCTTGAGCCCTTCCTGCACGGCGGCGTGCACCGTATCGACGCCCAACATGGCCGTGGCCGTCGCGCGCGGACGCGGATACAGCTTCAACGCAGCCTGCGTGACCACGCCGAGCGTGCCCTCCGCGCCCACGAACAGGTTCTTCAGGTCGTAGCCGCTGTTGTTCTTGCGCAGCGTGCGAATGCCGTTCCAGATGCGCCCGTCGGCGAGCACGACTTCGAGCCCGAGCACGAGATCGCGCGTGTTGCCGAAGCGCAGCACGTTGGTGCCGCCCGCATTCGTCGCGATGTTGCCGCCGATCTGGCACGAGCCTTCCGCGCCGAGCGTGAGCGGAAAAATGCGGTCGGCGTCGAGGGCGGCTTGCTGGAGATCGGCCAGAATGCAGCCGGCCTCGACGGTCATCGAATTGTTGTCGGCGTTGACCTCGATGATGTGGTTCATCTTCGCGAGATTCAGCAGGATGCTGTTACCCGAAGCGTCCGGTACCGAGCCACCGCACACGCTCGTGTTGCCGCCTTGCGGAAACACCTTCACGCCACGCGCGTTGCACCATGCGAGGACACGCGACACCTGCGCTGTATCGCGCGGAAACACGACGCACGCGGCGCGTCCCGAATGGCGCTTGCGCCAGTCGATCAAATGCGGCGCCATGTCGGCGTCGCTCTCCAGCACATTGGCGACGCCCGCGAGTTCGCGCATCGCCTCGATAATCATGGCTTGATTCATGGTTCGTTCACTTCCTCAACACGACGGCGTCGCGCGCGGCCCAGCGCACGGCCAGTTGCTGCCCCACGTTCGCGCGCTCCGCGGCGCGCGCCGAAATGCCCTTCACGAGCAGCGTCGCGCCGTCTGCGAGCGTCAGCTCGAAGCGCGTCATGCCGCCCACGAACGATACCTGCGCAATCGTGCCCGTGCACGTGTTGTCGTCCTCGGGTTGCATTTGCTCCACCACGTCGATCTTTTCCGGGCGCACGAGCACCTTGACTTTCGAGCCGATCGCATGTCCTTGCGTGCTGCGCACCTTGAGCACGCGATTCGCGGAAACACGCACCACCCCTTCGGCCTGCACGACGCCTTCGATCAGGTTCGACTCGCCAACGAAGTCCGCGACGAACTCGTTGACGGGCTCGAAATACAATTCGTCGGGCGTGCCGAGTTGCGCGATGCGGCCGCCGTTCATGAGGCACACGCGGTCAGAGAGGTTGAGCGCCTCTTCCTGATCGTGCGTGACGTAGACGAGCGTGGTGCCGAGGTCGCGGTGCAGGCGCTTGATCTCGCCTTGCAACTGGTCGCGCAGCTTTTTGTCGAGCGCGCCGAGCGGCTCGTCCATCAGGATCACCGAAGGCGAATAGACGATGCAGCGCGCAATGCCCACGCGTTGCTGCTGGCCGCCCGACATCTCGCGAGGCTTGCGATTCTCGTAGCCCGTGAGCCCGACCCGCTCGAGCGCGTTGCGCACGCGCTGCTGGATCTCCGACTTCGCGACGCCGCGAATGCGCAGCGGAAACGCCACGTTGTCGAACACATTCAAATGCGGCAGCAGCGCGTAGTTCTGGAACACCATGCCAAGGCCGCGCTCGCGCGGCGGCACGGTCGACACGTCCTTGCCGTCGAGCACGATGGTGCCTTCGGTCGGTGCGACCGCGCCCGCGATAATGTTGAGAATCGTGCTCTTGCCCGATCCGCTCGGCCCGAGCAGGCTCAGGAATTCGCCCTTGCGGATCGAAAAATCCGTGCTGTGCAGAGCAATCGCGCTGCCGTAATGCTTGCTCACGCCGCGAAAAACGATCATCTCTTCAGTGTTGCGCTGCGTCGCCGCGACGCTGCCCGAGGCTTCCTTGGCCGCTTGCGCGATGCCTGGCAGCGGACGGCCATCGTTATCCAGTAGAACGTGTGACATGTTTTTCTCCAACCTCAATGCGACGATTCGGGCGCAGCCGGCTGAAGCCAAACCGACACGCAACAGAAAACCAGCGAAAGCAATGTGAGCAGTGCGGAAACGGCGGCGATCACGGGTGAAATGTCCCATTGAATGCTGCTGTACATCCGCACCGGCAACGTAGTCGTTTCGGGGCTCGTGAGAAACCACGCAATAACGACCTCGTCGAACGACACGAGAAACGCGAACAGCGCGCCCGCGAGAATCGACGGGCGAAGCTGCGGCAGGACCACCTTGAAGAACACGGTGCGGCGCTCCGCGCCCATGATCGTGGTGGCGAATTCGAGCGCCGGGTCGAGCTTCTTCACGCCGGCCATCACGGTCATCATCATGAACGGCGTGACATACGCGACATGGCTCACGACGAGGCCAAGCGTCGAGCCGACCAGATGCAGCCGCGACAGGTACAAATAGAGGCCAAGCGACATCACGATCACGGGAACCAGAATCGGACTCATGAGCAGCAACATCACGAAGCGCTTGCCGGGAAATTCGTGGCGCACGAGCCCGTATGCGGCAGGCACGCCCAAGAGCACGGAAACGACCGTGGTGAGACTCGCGACCTTCAGGCTCTGCAGGATTGGTCCAACCCAGCTATCCGACGTGAAGAGATGCACGTACAGCGACATCGACCACACACGCGGCGGGAACGTCAGCTCGCCGTCGCCGCCGAACGAAATCGGAATGACGATGAGCGTGGGCACCAGAATGAAGACGTACACCAGAATGGCGATGACGTTGCGCAGCCGCGCGTAACGACGCGCGAGCCCATCGACCACGACACCGCGCCGGACTGCCGGCAAACCTGCTTGCATCGATGTGCTCATGCCATCACCTTTTTTGAATCGCGCTTCTGGAACCGCTCCGCGCCGAGCGCCGCGAGCGTGACGATACCGAGCAGGATCACGCCGATCGCCGACGCCATATTCCAGTCCATTGTTTCGCGCGTGTAGAAGTCGACGAGATTGGACATCATCGCGTCCTTGCGGCCGCCCAGCAGCGCGGGAATCACGAAAAAGCCCATCGACATGACCGTGGTGCTCAACGCCGCAGCCGCGATACCGGGCATGGACAGCGGCAGCGTGATGCGAAAGAAGATGCGCGGCGGCTTCGCGCCCATGATTTCCGAAGCGCGGTATAGCGACTGGTCGATGGCGAGCAGACTCGCGAGCACCGGAAAGACGATGAACGGAATCAGATAGTTGGTCATGCCGACCATCACGCCGAAGCGGTTGAACAGCATCGGCAGCTGGACATGCGTGGCGAACACGACCGATAACAGCTTGTTGACCAGCCCGTCACGGCCGAGCAGGACCGTGAATGCATAGCTCTTCACGAGAATGCTGGTCCAGAACGGCACCAGCACGAGCACCATGTAGAGGGCCCGTTTCTTCGGCGTTTGCTTCGCGAGATGCATGGCAATGGGATAGCCGAGCAGCAGGCTGCACAACGACGCGCAGATGCTGATCTGAAACGTCGACCACAAGGTGCGCAGGAAGAGTTCACTGCCGAAGAGGCGTCGATAGGCCGAAAGCGACACGCCGTCATTCACCCAGACACTCGTGTAGACCACATACATCAGCGGCACGAACACCACGAGAAACAAAAATACCGTTGCCGGGCCGACGTACAGCAACCCATCCTTTCTGCCTTTCATTACTCCTCCTACCGCTGAAATGCTTGACTGCGGACCATACGACCGCCGCTATTGCGACGGCCTTTTTTACCTCGACGTTACGACAGCACCCACTCCTTGAAACGCAGTGTGAGTTCGTCGTAATGGTCGGTCCACCAGACATCGTTGCTGATGAGGTTCATCTTGTTGTTCGGGTCCGACAGCCATTTGCGCACGTCGGGTTTGACGAGCGGGAGCGCCTTCTTGCTCGCCGGCGTGTTGCCGAGATAATCCATGAGCGCCGCCTGACGATCGGGGCGCATGGCGAACTGCACGAACTTCATCGCGTTCGCCTTGTTGGGCGCGTTCTTCAGAACGACGAGATACTCGAGACCGGTGAGCGTTTGTTTAAACGAGAAGTCGATCGGCTTGCCCGCTTCCTGCGCGGCCTTCACGCGCGTCGAATACGTGTAGCTGTAATCGACCTGGCCCGTTTCCACGAGCGAAACTGTTTGGGGCGTCTGGTCCACCCACTTGCCGATAGACGGCTTGATGCGGTCCAGTACGCGAAACGCGCGGTCGACGTCGAGCGGATAAATCTTTTCCGGCGGCACGCCGTCGGCGAGCAAGGCGATTTCGAGCGTTTCGCTCGCGCGGTTGCGCAGCGTGCGCTGGCCGGGAAACTTCTTCACGTCGAAGTAATCGGCGAAGGTTTCCGGGTGCTTGCCGGCCGGGTGCTTGCTGTTGTCCCAGCAAATGCCGCCCGTGAAGCCGTAGAACGGCACGGCGAATTTCGTCATCGGCGCAATCAGGTCGCTGCGGTCGAATGATGCCGGATCGAGCGGTTCCCAATAGCCGTTTTTCGCACCCGTCATCGCCATTGGACCGACCGCATCGAACACGTCCCATTGCACGTTGTTCGTCATCACCTGCGCCTTCACGCGGGCAAGATCGGGCGTGTCGACGAGCGTCACGTGCACGCCGAATTCCTTTTCGAACGGCTTGGCGAGCGCTTCGTCAACACCCTGATGATAGTTGCCGCCCCAGCTCACGACCGTGAGATTGCTCGCAGCGGCCGCCTTGCGTGAAGTGATGATCATCGGCGCGGCAACGGCCGTCGAGAGTAGCGTGACGCCCGCCGCCTGAAGAAAGCGACGACGCGGAAGAATGATGTTGTTATCGGATGACATGGTCTTCTCTCTTAACGTATCGATGGTCTCTGTGCGACTCAAACGCCCGCCGCGGATGGGGAACAGGCGTCCTCGCGCGCGACGAGCGGCGCCATGACGTCGGCGAGGCGCTGGCGCAGCGCCGCGGAAGCAGGCTTGAGCGGCGGCAGCACGTCGCCGAACGCGAGGCCTTGAAGCGTCAGCGCGGCTTTGATGGGCGCGGGATTCGGCTCGGCGAAGATGGCGTCGATGAGCGGGCGCAACGTGGCGTGCAGCGCGACGGCCTGTTCGAGTTGGCCGTTCGACGCCAGCGCGAGCACACGCGCCCACTGCTTCGGCACGAGGTTCGAGCTGGAGATGATGCCGCCGACGGCACCCATGGCGACGTGCAGCGGCAGTACGTCTTCCTCGCCGCTCAGAATGGCGATCTTCGACGCGCAGAGTTCGGCCGCGCGCATTTGCGTGGCGAGATCCGGATTGCAGGCCTTGATGCCGACGACGCGCGTGAGCGCGGCGAGCTTCGCGACGGTTTCGTAATGGAGCGAGACGCCCGTGCGATACGGGATTTCGTAGAGGATGATGTCGGCGTCGACTGCATCGGAGAAACGCTGGTAGTACTCGACGATGCCTTCCTGTGTGGGCCGGAAATAATACGGCGTGACGACCATGAGCGCCTTCGCGCCAGCCTTCACAAAGGCCTTGGCGTTGTCGATGGCGTCGCCAAGTCCTGGCGCGAGAATGCCCGGCACGACGGGCAGCGCGCCGGCCGCCGCTTCGAGCGACGTTTCGACGACACGCAGACGCTCCGCGAACGACAGCGCCGTGTACTCGCCCGTGCCGCCGAGCGGCACGACACCGTCCGCGCCGGCTTCGATGAGCCGGCCGATCTGCGCGGCAAGCGGCGCGGCGACGAAATGGCCGTCTGCGTCGAGAGGAGTGGGAACTGCCGTCAAAATACCTGCATAGGGATGCAACGTGCTCATCGATGCGCTCTTCAATAGTGGTACGGCCTGGGTCGCCGAGGATCTGAATGACACTCCATGGTTTGAACGATAAGGAGGCAAAAAAACCGGACACGCACCATCAGTGCCAGTTACCCTCTTTATAAGACCTGGTTATTCAATGGGGCCTGGAGCAGGCGGGATGGGGCTGCGCAGCCTCGCGAGACGGCCTGGCGGGCGCAAACAAACGTGATAAACGCGGCGGTTTGAGGGTTTCCCCTGATGTGACCCTCTGATGGTTCTCAGGGGCATGTGCATCGAGAGCATTGTCGCCTTATGCGAACGGGCGTGGTCCCCATCCATCCGTGACCTCTTGTCCGACGATTTCGCAATGTCCGGGCGATTCGAACGCGTTTTTTCAATTCTGGCAATGCTTGTCGACGGCGGAAGGTCGTCCGGACATAGGCGAAATGCCAGTATTATGATGCTGTTGCGATAAGTATTCTTATCAAAAGGTGCCTATTTTTATATCAAACTACGCAAACTCAATAATCGCCGGATGCGGTCCCGCGTCCCACCCTCGGCTGACCCTGTCGGCCTGCCCGATGCTGGTGAACCCGCAATCCTCAACTCCAGCGAGATGAAAGCGCAGCTCCTCAGCTTCGCGTCAGTCCAGGCGTTTTCATCTGTCAACCCTCCGCGTTCGCCCCGGTAACTCGCGACCGCGCTAGAGCCGATAAAAAATGGCGGTTCACGAGGCGTAGAATACGCCCGCCAATCATTCAACGCATTCGGATCCCGGCGCATCGTCACGAATACCCTGAAAATCCTGGCTCTAAGTGTGTCGTTGGTTGGCGAACTGGCCTGAGCGGCAGCCGCGCGAACAAACAAAGGCGTTATCAGCTTGACGGCCAGAAAGAGCGAAGAGCTCCGTTTGGCTTTGTACGAGGGTGTTCTCCATGCAGCCAGGCAACAGGATATGGGCGTCCTGCCTGAGCCGCTCGTCAGGCGTGGGGAAGCGTGCGTAGTACGGCATCAACTGATTAGAGAACGAAAGAAACATGCAAACCGTTGCGGTACTCGACTTCGAAACAACCGGGCTTTCGCCGAATCTGGGCGACCGCGCTACCGAGATTGCCGTCATCCTCCTGCGTGACGGTCAGATTGTTGATCGTTACCAGAGCTTGATGAACGCAGGACGGCGCATCCCGTCCGATGTCGTTGCTCTCACCGGCATCACGAACGACATGATCGCCTCGGCTCCTCCTGTATCGAAAGTCATGAGGGAAACTGCAGCGTTTGTTGGAAACCATCCCGTCGTGGCCCACAACGCCGGTTTCGATAAGCGGTTTTGGCAGGCAGAACTGGGGCTTCTTGGAGTGCCAGCGGAGCATTCATTTGCTTGCACGATGCTCGTCGCCAGGCGGGTCTATCCACACGCCCAGAGTCACCGCCTGTCTAGCTTGGCGGAGATGCTTCGGTTACCGAAATCGGGCCGTGCTCACCGAGCGATGGTTGACGCCGAGATCGCCAGTCATCTCTGGTGCCGATTGCAGCACGACATCGCTCAAACTTACGGGCTCAAGCGAATCGATCACGCCCTCATGGCTCGATTGCAGAAAACCAGCAAGGCGAAGGTTGCGACATTGCTGGGTTCGCTGTCTAACGACTGAGCCCGTAGCGCCGAACAACCTGGACCGCCCCCTCTATCTGTCGTGGGCGGCCAAGACCTGATACAGGCGGTGCGCCGCCTCAAACGGGCACCCTCCTGTTGGACCGCAGGAGAAGCAATTGAGCCATGCAGAACGAGCCACCTCAGATTGCGGAAGTGCGAAAATGCGTGAGTGCACCGCGAGTCGTAGAACATATTAAGTGTCTACACGTACGGCACTGAGCACGTCGCCGCAAGGTTGAGCCGGCGACAGAACTATCGAGTTGTACGCTTGAGGATGAAGCCGGAAGCGTCTCGGTCATCGTCTGGGAATCGGTGCTGGAGAAATTCCGGCGCGAGGCGCTGGGCTCCGCGACGCTGCCGGTCTATGGGGTGTGACAGCTTGAGGGCGGGGATCGTGCCGTTCATGGATCGCAGGCGATCAACAAGGAACTGGCATGATGGCGAGAGCTGCCGCCGGATGCTGCCGAAACGCCACGCGGTCAGTTCACGGTCCTTGAAGGCGAACGCGTCGGCGCTCGTTTTCGGATGGACGGTAACGAGGCCGGTTCCCAAAAGATCGAACAGCACACGCCGACAACTCACGACGGGCGCAAACGGGATCGCGCTCCCCTCGAACGGCGGCAGTTCATCGTCGCCAGCTTCCGCATTCGCGCACCGGAACCGTGCAAGGAGACCCACCGCTGAGCGCAGGGACGAGCGCGCCGTCGATCTCTGTCTTTAGCTTCGAATCGTTCGCCGCACACTTCGCAACGAAGCCGGCGATCTCCTCCAGGAACTGCGCGTCGGCGGGCGTCCTGCAAAGCAAAAGCGCATTGATCGCTGCGCCGTTATCGGGCTGGTTGGCAAGGGTTCGTAGGTAAGCCTTTCGCGCCGTTGCGTCTTTCTTCATCCACTGTGCGGACAGTCCGAGGTCGAACTGGACACCGGGACGATCGTCGCCCTGCGCGAGACAACCCCCATCAACTGATAGTACTCGTTTCGCACCTCTTTCGAACGGAGCTCGTCGACGACACCTTTGGCCATGTCGTAGCCGCTTGGCGCCGGCACCGGGTTGTCTTAAGCGCGGAAAAAAATGCCCGCACGCCCGCTCGATGCGATACCGAGCATGGCGAGATGTGGCCGCACGTCGCCGCATGGCCAGGTGGTCGCCGACATATCCCACCTGGTGCCCTCAACTGGCATGCTGAAGTTTGAGAGGTCGTATGTTGCGAAGCTGAGCCCGTAGCCTCTCGCCTCGCCCGCTTCAAGATAGCGACCGCCAAGCTCGCTCACGCACTCCGGAGCAACTCGGCACGCAGCCTCGAGTGCGGCAAGGATCGCAGCCACTCGGTTCTCACCCTCTAACGACGCGTCTCTCACCAGCGGATCGAATCCCGACATCGAGTCGCGCTCGTTCGCTTCGAGCGCGACGGCGCATCGCGCGAGCTCGATCTGAAAGAGAAGATCTCTCGACGGATCAAAACTTTTGCGCTCGTGCGCTTCCAGTTGGCTCAGATACTCGAGCGCCTCGGCCGGCTGCCCGTCGCCCGCGGCGACCTTGGCGGCTTGCCAGAGGTAACGAGGCGCCGGTGATCGATTCGGCCACGCTTTGAGCAATGCGTATTGCCCGGCCGCGGCGGGGCCCTCAATCTGCCGTTCGAGCAAGACCGCGAGCCGAATATATTGGTTGGCCGGGTGGAGTTCGAGCAGGCGCTCAACGTCACACCGACGTTGCTCCCTAACGGAATTTTCGACTTCTTGTTAACAACCACGTCAAGAGTGTCGAGGGGATAGAACCGCGCAAAAAAGACCCGCAGCGACTGCTCAACTGCGCTTCCATCGGCGTCATACAGTGCATGATCCTGGGTGTTCTTGACGAGTTCAAAAAGCAACGTCGTTAGGAGCGGGTATTGCTCTTCGATTTTTCCCTTCAAATCATCTGGTTGCATGACGCTGCCAACGAGTGTCTTGACCAGATCGGAGAACTGCGCAGCGTTCTTTAGGGAACCGTCACCACTGCCCAGAGGAGTCGGCAAGCCCTTGCTATAGCTGTCGTCACAAATTAGATACGACGCGTCAAGGCGAGCCAAGTCAGGCCACGAATGGAGTCTCTCGAAGTATTCGTTACGAATAAGGCGAAGCGAGGTTCAATCACCTTGCCGGAAGGCCGATCGTCCCAAGATGATCAGTGATAGCCCGATCATGCTGTTCGCGAGCGCGCCGGTCGCGTCTTGTGAAAGGAAGGGCAGTTGAAGTACTGCCTCCACCTCGCTAGTACTGGCTGAACGAAATCGGCAGTAGCAACAGCCGACCTGTAGTCCATTCAGATCGCGGTGCGCATTATCGCTGGCCAGGCTGGCTTACCCGGATACGGGAGGCCAATCTGATTCGCTCAATTTCGCAGCAAGGGCTGCTCGCCCGATAACGCTGCGTGCGAAGGCTTCTTTGGATGGCTGAAAACGGAACTGTTTTACGCTCGGAACTGGCAGACCGTCAGCACCGACCAATTCATTGAGGTCGTTGACTCGTACGTTCGCTGGTACAACGAAAAACGGATCAAGATCTCGCTTGGCGCACTCCTCTACCGTGGACCGAACTACCTATCGTAGAACGGTCGCTGGGATCGGGCTGGCCATTTCATTATGTCCGATCCCAACCCGCTTTGAGTCGCACGCTCGCCTCAAAGCGCCGTCCACTCGCTCTGCGCAACCTCACGAATACAACGGATAAAGTACGCCGCGGCACGCGTAAGCAAGCTGTTCTCACGCACGAGAAGGCTCATGCTCAGGCGCGGCAGATTGGCCGCCAGCGGCAACGCCGTAAAGCGCTGACGCAGTTCGGGCATGCCGATGGCAAAGAGCGACCAGAAGAACACCACGTCGTTGGCCATCGCGAGACTGTGAAAAAGAGCCTGCGAAGTGCAACGCGTCACGCGCGGCGGTGGCGTGAGCCCTTCCCGCGCAAACAGCTCCACGAGAAAGCTCGGGAAGCGCTCGGTGAGATCGGTGTGAATCCACTCGGCGTGATGCAGTTCCGCCAGCGACCGGGCGTGCGCAAGCGGACTTTCGCGGTGCACTGCGAGTGAGGTCGGCAGCGAAAAGAGTTCTTCATGCTCCACGGGCACGCCACCGGCGCTGCCCGTGGCGGCGCCCACGGCGAAGTCGAGGCTGCCGCTGCGAAGCTGGGTAACGAGCTGATCCGAGGTGTATTCGATGAAATCCACCTTCACTTCCGGCCACGCCTGGCGAAAGCGCGCAAAGGCGCGCGGCACGATGGTCAGCCCGGCCAGTGGCGTGACGCCGATCGCCAGTTCCCCGTCGCGACGGCCCTTGAGCTGGTTGATCTCCTCCTGCGCCCGGCGCACCTCGCGCACGATCAGGCGCGCCCGCGCCAGCAGCGCCTGCCCCTCGACGGTAAGCACGACGCCGCGAGCCTGGCGCGTCACGAGCAGGATGCCGAGTTCCGCTTCGAGGTCCTTGATGGCCTTGGTAATGGCCGGCTGCGTGAGGTGCAGGGCCCGGGCGGCCCCGTGAAAACTGCCCTGATCGGCCACGGCGACCAGCGCGATGAGTTGGTGATGCTTCAAGGACGGCCGCCTTCACTGATAAACACTGGTAATCATTATAAGAAATTTTTGATTGTTGTTTGATATTGGCTCCCGCAGAGTGCGGTCACCTGAGCGAGATGGCCCTGCACCGCATCGCTCAGGCACGCCGGTTTGGCGCCCAGCGCCGGGACCTTTGTCACACGTTTCACCGCAACCGCACGCCCATGAAGAAGCACCCTGCCGAAGCCAACTCCGCCGGCGCCGGCCCGCTGGCCGCCCCCTGCGCCGTGCACACAGAGACAGCCGATCCCATCGGGCTCGACCACGCCCCTTCGTTGCCACCGCAACCAGGCGCAAGCGAATCGAGCCCAGGCGGCCGCCGCCGTTACGTCGTCGTCGCGCTGCTCATGATCGTCATGGTCATCGCGGTGCTCGACAAATCGATCTTCGCCTTCGCCGGTCCGCAGATCATCGACGAGCTCAAGCTCACGCCCGCGCAGTTCGGCTCGATCGGCAGTGCGTTCTTCGTGCTGTACTCGATTTCCGGGCTGCTGGTGGGCTTTGCCGCGAACCGGCTGCCCACGCGGTACATCCTCGCTGCGATGTCACTGGTCTGGATGGCCGCGCAACTGCTCACGGCGCGCAGCAGCGGCTTCGCCATGCTGGTTGGCAGCCGCATGCTGCTCGGTGCGGGCTGCGGGCCGGGTACGGCCGTCACTCAGCATGCGTGTTTCAAGTGGTACGCACCGCGCGAGCGTGTCGTGCCGGCGGCGCTGATCCAGGTCGCGATCATGCTCGGCGCCATTGCCGGCGCGCTCATGTTGCCGCTCGTGATCCAGCGCGTCGGCTGGCGCGCCGGTTATTTGCTGCTGGCCGGCGTGAGCCTCGTCTGGCTGCTCGTGTGGATGGCCTATGGCCGCGAAGGCACGCACGACGATGCGGCGCAAACGAGCGCCGCCGCCACCGCTCCTTACCCGCGCCTGCTGCTCAATCGCAGCTTCGTGCTGGTGACGCTCGCGGGCTTCTGCAGCTATCTGCCCACGGCGCTGATTTATAGCTGGGTGCCCGTCTATCTCCAGCGCGGCCTTGGGCTCGCGCCCATCCAGTCGGGCTACGTGGTGATGGCGGCGACGCTCGGCGTCATCGTGCTCAATCTCGTGGTCTCCACCGCTTCGCAGCGCGCGCTCACGCGCGGCGCGAGCGTGCGGCGCGCACTGGTCGCGCCGCCCATGCTCGCCTGCCTGCTGGGCGGCATCGCCATGGCCGTGCTTGGCTTCGGCTCGCCGGGCCGGGCCGGCACGCTCGCCCTCTTCCTGCTCGGCAGCATTCTCGTCAACCTGCTGCCCGCCTTTGCCAACAGCATCGTCGCGTTTTTCGCGCCGAGCCGGCAGCGCGGCAGCCTGCTCGCCATCCATATCGGCCTCATGACGAGCGCGGGCATGGTCGCGCCGCTGCTGGTCGGCCGCGCCGTCGAGCATGCGGGCGGCCTGATCGCGCCGGGCTTCGAACTCGTGATCGGCGGCTTTGGCCTCGCCCTCGTCACGAGCGGCCTGCTGGGCCTGGCACTGATCGATCCCGAGCGTACGCGCTCGCAACTTCTGAACTGCGAAACCCAACCGCGCTGATGCGCACTCCAACAACATGATTCTGCACCAACGCATCAAGGCGCCCCAGCAGCGCCCCGCTTCACTCGAGCTACAGGCCAGCTGGCGCGAAGCCGACGTGGACGACGGCTTCACCGTCGTCGCCGTGGGCGACATCATCATCACCCACGCGATCCGCGCCAAGCTCGCGCGCAAATCGCCCGAGCTGCTCGCGATCCTCTCGCGCGGCGACGTTGTCGTCGGCAACTACGAAGGCTCGGCGATCGACCTCAAGACCTTCAACGGACACCCGGAAGCGCAGTCCGGCTTCGCCTGGCTCACGAGCGACCCCGAGTGCCCGGCCGACCTCGCCTCCATCGGCTTCAACCTGATGGCGCGCGCGAACAACCACGCGCTGGATTGGGGCGTGGCGGGCATGAACATGACCGACGGCCTGCTCGACGAAGCCGGCATCGTTCACGCCGGCACCGGCGCGAGCCTCGCGGCCGCGCGCGCGCCGGCGTTCCTGAACACGGACAAGGCGCGCGTGGCGCTGATTTCCTACGCCACCACCTTCGAAGGCAACGCGCCCGCCAACGACGGCCTCGGCGCCGTTGCGCCGCGCCCAGGCCTCAACCCGCTGCGCACGACCGCACACCGTCTCGTCAGCGCGGAGGATTTCGCGGTGCTCAAGCGCCTGAACGATCAGGAAGCCTTCCAGGACCACTTCCTCCTCAAGGCGCTGCACGGCCAGCACAGCGTGCACCTGGGCATGGCGCTGCACTATCGCGTCGATCCCGAAGCGGCCCCGGGGTCGCTGCGCATCGTCCACGAGTGCGACAAGCGCGACCAGGCCGGCATCGAACGCAACCTGCGGCAAGCCAAGCAGACCAGCGATTTCACGATCGTCGCCCAGCACACGCACGAGCCGGACAACTTCACCACCGAAGTCCCCAGCTATTTGCCGGCGCTCGCGCGCAAGCTGGTGGACGGCGGCGCCGACATGCTGTGCGGCCACGGTCCGCACCAGCTGCGCGGCATCGAAATCTACAACGGCAAGCCGCTGCTGTACTCGCTCGGCAACTTCTGCTTCATGGACAACAGCCAGCAGATCGTGCCGCGCGACGAATGGGAGGAGATCGAATGGATGGCCGCCGAGGCTATCGTCGGTCCCAAGGGCGTCACCAACCCCAAGGTCGGCACGCCTGCGGAATTCCTCGAGTGGAAGCGCGTGGTCGGCATCTTCTCCGAGCCGATCTGGTTCGAGAGTGTCGTGGCCGAATGCCGGTTCAACGCCGACGGCCGCCTCAAGGCGCTCCTGCTTCACCCGATCGAACTCGGCTTTGGCGGCCGCGACGCCGAGCGCGGCATTCCGCGCCTCGCGTTCGACACGGTGGAGAACAACGGCCAGGCGCGCCGCATCCTCGAGCGGCTGCAGACGCTTTCCAGCGAGTTCGGCACGCAGATCGAGATCGACACGGTGACGATTGGCGAGCGAGTGAGCAGCGTCGGCCGCGTGAGTCTGGGTGGCTGATGCGCGCGATCCTGGACCCCAGCAGTTTCTCGCTCAGCTACGCTCAGGCGCGCAAACGCTTTCTCGCCGCCTGCGCGCAAGCCGGCCTCGCGGTGCAGCACCACATTCACCCCATGGTCGGCCGTGACGGCGAGGAACTCGCCATCGACGTCGCGCGTATGGGCGCACCCGATGCGGCCAACCTGCTCGTAATCAGCAGCGGTTGCCACGGCATTGAGGGGTTCTGCGGATCGGGCGTACAGCTCGATCTGCTGCGCGACGCCGACTGGCTGCAGCGCTGCAAACGCGACGACCTGGCGGTGCTTTACATCCACGCGCTCAATCCCTATGGGTTTTCGTGGGAGCGCCGCGTGACGCACGAGAACGTCGACCTCAATCGCAATTTCCGCGACTTCGGTGCATCGTCCACTCAGAACAGCGCCTATCGCGAGATCGCCTCGCTGCTCGTGCCGCGCCGCTGTCCTCCCACGCTGACGAGCACGCTCGGCCTGCTCGGGTATGCGTTGCGGCATGGCCGGCGCAAACTTCAAACGGCCATTTCCGCTGGCCAGCAGGTCGACCCTCAAGGGCTCTTCTACGTGGGCAATGCGCCGACGTGGAGCCATCTGCGCATTCGCGAGATCCTGCGCGAGCATGCTCGACAGTGCCGCCGCATCGCCTGGATCGACGTGCATACCGGCCTCGGCCCTGCAGGCGTTGGCGAGCGCATTTACAAGGGACAGCAAGATGCGGCCTCGATCGCGCGCGCCCGGCAATGGTGGGGCGATGTGACGAGCAGCGAGGAAGGAAACTCCAGTTCGACCGTCGTTGGCGGAACGCTGGATCTCGCCGTGATGAGCGAGTGCCCGCAGGCGGAGTACAACGGGCTCACGCTCGAATACGGCACGCTGCCCGGACGCCAGGTGCTGGAGGCCCTGCGTGCGGAGCAGTGGCTTTACCAGCATCCGGGTACCAATATCGAGCGCTCGCAGGCCATCAAGCAGCGGCTTCGTGCGGCGTTCTATGTCGAGACCGACGACTGGAAACGCACCGTGCTCGCCCAGGCGCGCGAGGTGCTGGACCAGAGCCTCGCGGGACTCGGCACGCCGCTGCCGCAGGCACGAGCGCAAGCGGCTTGATAAATGCGCGAGGTTGGCAGCGCGCGGGGGTGAGACCTCGCCGCCGCCGGTTTTGCGCCCCCATCTTTTCCGAACGGCCGGCAGCCCCTGCGCATAGCAGCGGGCTGCTTTCACGTCTTCAAGCGCCGGATACATCCGGCCCGCTGAACGGCGCCCTCTTTCTCGAACCGCATCGCCATGCTCCGCTGCGCGCTCAATCGGCGGATGCGAAACCGCCCGTGCGCGGTTGACCCATGCGTTGCGCGGTAACGTCGAGGATGCAGTCGACGAAGTATTCGGCGGGACGCGTAAGCTGCGCCTCGGGCGCGGAGAACAAATAGAGCTGCAACGAGGGCGGCTGCTCTTCTACCTTCAATTCAACGAACGCGCGGCCCAGTTCGGCCTCTTCGAGCGAATGGCGCGTCCACGCAAACACGGCGTCGGAGCGCACCGTGAGGCCGTAAAAAAGGCCGTAGGACGTGCAACGCGTGACCCGCCGCGGCGGTTCGAGCCCGGCGCGCTCGAACATCGCGTGAATGTAGCCCGGATAGTTGTCGGTGACGTCGGTATGGATCCACTCGGCGTCCTGCAGCTGGGCCAGCGAAGAAGCCCGCGCGAACGGCCCGTTCGCGCGCGTGACGAAGACCGCATCGAACGCAAGGAGCGCCTTGACCTGCGCGCCATCCTCCCCCGGATTCACCGGATTCACGGGAAACGCCGCAAATGCCAGATCGACTGCACGGTTACGTAGTTGCTCGCGCAACTGGTTCAGGCCTAGCTCGACGAATTCGATCGTGACATGCGGCCAGCGCCGGCGAAATTCGACAAACGCCTCCGCGAGGCCAGCGGTGCCGGCAATGGGCGACACCCCGATCACGAGCCGGCCTTCGCGCCGCCCCTTCATGTGGGCGAGATCCTCTTCGGCGCGCTCCATTTCGCGCACGACCGTGCGTGCACGTTGCAGCAGTGCAACACCCTCCGGTGTTGGGACCACACCCCATGGATTGCGCTCGAACAGGCGCACGCCGAATTCGTCCTCCAGTTCGCGGATCGCTTTTGTGACAGCGGGTTGCGTGACATGAAGGCGGTATGCCGCGCCCTTGAGCGTGCCCGTTGCGGCGACTTCAACAAGCGCGCGAAGCTGATGAATTTTCATGATGCGGGGGATATTACCATTGGTAATAGACATTCCAATTATTGTTTTTTTATTTCGTCCGATCGTCCTTAGGCTCTGCGTCTGAATGCCGTCCCACTGAACGGCTACGGGGGAAACGATTTCATGACGCAGCATTACGCCACCCTGCTCGCGGCCCTTCGCGAGTCGGAACCGAAGTTCATCTCGATCCGCCGCGACATCCATGCGCATCCCGAACTGGGCTTCGCGGAAACGCGCACCGCCGCCATCGTCGCGGAGCAACTCGCGCAGTGGGGCTATGAGGTCACGACGGGAATCGGTGGCACGGGCGTGGTCGGGCGGCTCAAGCGCGGCAATGCCAGCCGTGCAATCGGACTGCGCGCCGACATGGACGCCCTGCCGATCGAGGAAGCGACCGGCCTGCCCTACGCCAGCACGGTCGCCCAGACGATGCACGCCTGCGGCCATGACGGCCACACGGCGATCCTGCTTGCCGCCGCCCATCATCTCGCGACGCATGGACAGTTCGACGGCACGCTGAACCTGATTTTCCAGCCCGCCGAAGAGGGGCTCGGCGGCGCCACGCGCATGATCGAGGACGGCCTCTTCACGCGCTTTCCCTGCGATCAGGTGTTCGCGCTGCACAACGCGCCCGGCCTGCCGGTGGGGCAGTTCGCGGTCCGCCATGGTTGCATGATGGCCTCGTCGGACAGCGTGACGATCACCGTCACGGGCCGCGGCGGCCACGGCGCGATGCCGCATCTCGCGAGCGATCCGGTCGTTGCGGCCGCAAGCATCGTGATGGCGCTGCAAACCATCGTCGCGCGCAACGTGGAGCCCACGCGCGCGGCCGTCGTTACCGTCGGTTCGATCGAGGGCGGCAAGGCAGGCAACGTGATACCGGAGACCGTCACGTTGCAGCTTTCCGTGCGCGCGCTCGACAGCGAGACGCGCAGCACGCTCGAAGCGCGCATTCGCAGCATTGCCGGGCTGCAGGCGCAGTCGTACGGCGTCACCGCAACGGTGGATTACCGCGCGATCTCGCGTCCGCTCGTCAACGACCGCGCGGCCACCGACCTCGCCATCGAGACCATCGAGGCGCTCGCGGGCAAGGCGGCGTTGACCATGCTGCCCGACGCCATCATGGGCAGCGAGGACTTCTCGTGGATGTCCGAACACCTGCCGGGCTGCTACGTGCTGCTCGGCAACGGCACCGGCCAGACAGGCGGCTGCCTCGTTCACAACCCGGCTTACGACTTCAACGACGCGGCGCTCAGTTGGGGCGCGGCGTGGTTCGTCGCGCTGACCGAGCGCTATTTGCGCGCTGAATGACCCCAACCAGTCCGGCGGCGGAACGCGAACCCGTCACTTCTCGCCGCGCGCGTGACCACCGCCACTTTTGCAGTTTCTGACCAACCCAAAGAGCCTATAAATGTCAGCAAGCAGCCTTCGGCCCCATTCCGCCGCACACAATACGGGACCCCACTCGAAACCGACGCGCTTCGCGCTCGCCGCGCGCCGCGCCGGCATGGCCGCCGCGCTTTGCGCCGCGAGCCAGGCCGCTTCGGCGCAGATGCCGTCGAACCTGTTCTTCACCGACTACTTCCAGGGCGTGCCGTACGCGAGCACGGGCGCCTATACGCCGGGCATCTCGCTCTATGGCGTCGTGGACAACGCGATCGGCTTCACGAAGGGCGCGCAGACCGCGTTCGTGCAGCAAAGCGGCGGCGAGTGGACCTCGAAGTTCGGCATGTATGGGGTCGAGGACCTCGGCGGCGGCTACCGCGTGCGCTTCGCCCTTGAAAACGGCTTCGATGCATCGAACGGGTCGCTCGGCACGTCGAACACCATGTTCAACCGTGAAGCGTGGATCGCGCTCGGCTCGGCGAAAACGGGCGAGGTGAAGTTCGGTTTGCAGGACGCCGTTGGCGTGCCGCTGTTCATCGACGTGTTCGGCGAGGTGCTGTCGGTTTCGACGGTCGCCTATCTGGCCGGCTGGACCTATGACCTCGGCCCAGGCGCCAGCTACCAGCCGCTGCACATCTCGAACGCGGTGAGCTACTCGTCGCCGTGGTATGGCCCGTTCAATGCCCAGGCGCTGATCCAGATGCACAGCGCGGACTCGACCGCGCCGACGCTGACCAATCGCTCCATCGCCGTGAACTACTTTGACGGCCACCTGTTCGGCACGATCAGCTATTTCGGCAACTATGCGGTGAACGGGCTCAATCCGTCGCAATACGTGCGCACCGACAACATTTCGGGCGGCCTGCTGTACGACGCAGGTCACTACGTGCTTTCCGCAGGCTACAGCTTCCTCGCGCCGCGTCTTGAAGGCGACCGTGTTTCGTCGACCTATACGCTCGGCGCCATCTATCGCTACCTGAAGCGCAACGACTTCCGCGCCGAAGTGGTGTATCGCACCGTTGGCGGCTGGGTCGACCACTCGTACGGCGTGACGCTCGGCTACGACTACAACCTCTCCAAGCGCACGGCGCTCTATGTGCGCGGCTCGGTGATCCACAATATCGGCACCGCGCCCACCTATAGCCACTACCCGTATCCGTACACGCAGCAGCCTACGCTCGACAACGTGAGCAACGCCTATTCGACCTCGAACGGAACGCAGTTCTACAAGACGCCGCACGTCGTGCTGATCGGCATGTATCACAAGTTCTAAGCGTGCTCGCGCACGACGATTCGAGCACCACGACACATGATCCATTGACTGGGGAGAAACGACATGACGATTCGCCATTCCGTGCGGCTTGCCGCCGCCCTGCTGTTCGCCGTTTGCGCGAGTGTGCATGCGCAAGGCGGCAGCGGCGCCTCGAGCGCTTCCGCCGCGACAGCGGCACCCGTTACGGCCGCCTCCGCGCCAACCGACAAGCAGCTTGCTGCAAACGTGCGCCAGGCGCTGCGCGCCGCGCGCAAGCAGGGACTGAAGTCGACCTATATCCGCGTGCGCGCGCATGACGGCGTTGTCACGCTGAGCGGCGTGGTCGCGAACGAGAATCAGATCTCGCTCGCCACTTCGGTAGCGCAGGGCGTGAGCGGCGTGCGCACCGTGAACAGCAAGATCGAAGTCCGCGGCAGCGCTGGCGCGCCCATGGGCAACCAGTAAGCGCCTCGATGCGCGGCGCATGGCGCCGCGCATCGTTTCAGGCATTGAGCATTTCAGCGCTTCAGCGCATGGGCGGCTTGTCGACTAGCCGACAGTTGCTGCGCCCGATTTGAGCGATCATTCGTCTACGCCTGCGCTGCGTGCCGTGCCCGGACAAGATGTACGGCCATGGGGCGTCACCGAAGCTGTTCAGACCGATTGATTGAGGAGACTCGATATGGCCGCATCTGATCTCAGCCTGAAGCATGCCGTAACCGCCGCCGAGTGGGACGCGCGCGTCAATCTCGCGGCGGCGTACCGTTTGACCGCGCTGTTCGGATGGGACGACCTCGTGTTTACCCATATCTCCGCGCGCGTACCCGGACCCGAGCACCATTTCCTGATCAACCCATACGGGATGATGTTCGACGAGATCACCGCGTCTTCGCTCGTCAAGATCGACCTGGCAGGCCGCAAGGTGTCCGACTCGCCGTACGACATCAATCCGGCCGGCTTCACGATTCACAGCGCGGTGCACGAGGCGCGCGACGACGCGCTCTGCGTGATGCACACGCATTCGGTCAACGGCGTGGCCGTATCGGCCCAGGAAGCGGGACTGCTGCCCCTCTCCCAACAGTCGCTCGGCGTGCTCGCCTCGCTCGGCTATCACGACTACGAAGGCATCGCCCTCAACGAAGAGGAGAAGCCCCGGCTGGTGCGCGACCTCGGCAACAACACCAATCTGATGCTGCGCAACCACGGACTCCTGACCGTCGGCGCTACGCCGGCGGATGCGTTCGTCGCGATGTACTTCTTCGAAGCGGCGTGCATGATTCAGGTCCGCGCACAGGCGGGGGGCTCGAAGCTTCGGCCGATCGCGCAGCCGATTCTCGACGGCATCCGGCAGCAGATCGCCACCGTGACGAGGGGTGTCAGCCCGGGCGCGCTCGCCTGGCCGGGGCTGCTTCGCCGGCTCGACCGGCACAATCCCGGATACGCGGCATAGTGCCCATGAGCCGGGGGCGCGCGCATCGTCACACGAATGCGTGAAGCCCTCACGACGATGGCGCGAGGCGTGCAAGACACCACGGCAACGATGCTAAACATTGGCCCGGCCAAACCGGCTGGCCAGCGCAAGCGCACGTATCCGGGTATCGTGTGGACTATCCACAACCTGCACCCCTCGCCCATGATTCCGGTCCAACGTCATCGAGTGTTCGCACGTCTTGCGCTAAAACGCACTGCGGCCATTGCCACAGCGTCTCTCGCGCTCTTCGCAGCCGGATGTGCGACGTCCAGCCAGCAGGCCGGACACGGCGCACAGACGCAAGCTGCGGCCGCCACTTCACTCGATGCCGCGATCGCCGGTCCCCAGCGCAGCGAGCGGGCCAAAGCGCGCGACGTCTATCGACATCCGAAGGAGACGCTGCAGTTCTTCGGCGTCGAGCCCACGCAAACGGTGCTCGAAATCGCACCGGGCGGCGGCTGGTACACGGACATCCTGGCGCCGTGGCTGCACGCTGGCGGCCATCTCTATGAGGCGCAATACGTCAGCACGTCGGCGGAGCTGGCCGCCGAAGACCGCGACACCGACGCCGCCTTCCTGCGCAAGCTCGCGGCAGCCCCGGCGCTCTATGGCAACGTCAAGGTCGGCACCTTGCGCGCAGGCGAATTCACGGGCTTCGAGGCGCAAGGCCAGTTCGACGAGGTGCTCACGTTCCGCAACATCCACAACTGGATCAAGGACGGCCAGATCGACGACAACCTGCGCGCGTTCTATGTCGCACTGAAACCCGGCGGCGTGCTTGGCGTCGAGGAGCATCGCGCGCGGCGAGGCACGACCGTGCAGCAGATGATCGATACCGGCTACGTGACCGAAGCGTACGTGATCGAGCATGCGCAGAGCGCGGGCTTCGTGCTGGCCGCACGCAGCGAGATCAACGCGAATCCGAAGGACACCAAGGATTATCCGCACGGCGTCTGGTCGCTGCCGCCCACCTACGAGGGCGGCGACGTGGATCGCGCGCGCTATGCCGAGATCGGCGAATCGGATCGCATGACGCTGAGGTTCATCAAGCCATAACGCCGTTGCCGTGCGCCGACGCTGCACATGGCTTCAGGCATGCATGCCTGCACCGGCACGGCTCACTCCACCGTGTCGTTCACATCGGTCAAGCGAATCATGTGCGGGCGCACGCGGGCCTCGTCCTCGGGTTCCTCCTGCGCCGGCGGATGAATCAGCGCGTCGAGGCGCGCGCGCGTGGCGAGGAACTCCGGCGTGTTGAACTGTGCGTAGCCACGCGGACGCGGCACCGGCACCTCGATCAACTCCTGCACCTGCCCCGGATGCGCCTTCAGCACGAGGATACGGTCTGCCAGGTAGATCGCTTCGTCGAGGTCGTGCGTGATGAAGAAAATCGTAATGTCGACGTTGCGCCAGATATCGAGCAAATGCGCCTGCATCTTCGCGCGCGTTTGTGCATCGAGCGCGCCGAATGGTTCGTCCATCAACAGGATGCCGGGCCGATTGGCGAGCGCGCGCGCAATCGCCACGCGCTGCTTCATGCCGCCGGAAAGCTGGTGCGGATACGCGTTGGCGAACGGCTCCAGCCCGACCAGGTCGAGCCATTGCAGCGCCTCGCGCTCGGCGTGGGCTTTGCCCTGCCCATTCATACGCAGTCCGAACATCACGTTCTTCTTCACCGTGAGCCACGGAAAAAGCGTATAGCCCTGAAACACCATGCCGCGGTCGGCGCCTGGGCCGCTCACCGTCTTGCCGTTCACGCGAACCTCGCCCGATGTTTGCGCTTCGAGGCCCGCGAGAATCCGGATCAGCGTGGACTTGCCACAGCCCGAAGGCCCGATCACGCACACGAACTCGCGCCGGTGCGTAGTGAAGCTGACATCGGCGAGCGCCGTGTGCTCGCCCTGCGGCGTGACGAACCGCTTCGTGAGATTGCGCACTTCCAGGATCGGCTCGCGCGCTTTCAGTTTTTCGAAGCGCGCGCGCACCGCCTCGGACTGAAGGAGATAGTCGGGAACGGTTTGCGGATTGAACATGATGCGGTCCTTGATGATCCAGAATGCGTTTCGAAATGCGTGTCGTTGCGCACGCATGCAGGCGATTGCGCCGCGCGTCAGGCCTTGAGCGTGCGATCCCACGGAAACAGCTTGCGGCCGAGGAACGCCAGCACGAGATCGGTGCCGAGGCCAATGATGCCGATCATCATGATCGCCGCGTAGACGTTGTCGAAGTGCTGATAACGCGCCTGCTGCGTGATGTACCACGTGATGCCCGAGCTCGTGCCCACGAGTTCCGCGACGATCAGGTAGGTCCACGCCCAGCCGAGCAAAATGCGCTGGTCGCGATAGAGATCGGGGAGAATGCCGGGCACCACGACGTGCGTGAGCAGTTTCAGCCGCGTGGTGCCGAGCGTCATCGCCGCTTCGAGCAGGCCATATTCGAGCTTGCGCGTGGTGTTGGCGATGATGAGCACCTGCTGGAACAGCGTACCGATCACGATAATGGCGATCTTCGGCGCGTCGTAAATGCCGAGCACGGCCACCATCAGCGCGCCGAACGCGGGCGCCGGCAAATAGCGGAAGAACTCGAAGAACGGCTCCTGCAGCCGTGCGAGCACGCTATAGGTGCCGCACACGATGCCGAGCGGCACGCCAATCAGCGACGAGAACACAAAGCCCCAGAAGATGATCTGCACACTGTGCCAGAGGCTCTGATGCAGCCACACGCCGTCCTGAGCGACGGGCGGTGTCGTGAACGCGGTATAGAACGCGCGCAGCACGTCGTGCGGCGCGGGCAGATACACCGGGTTCGCGGGCATGCCCGCCGGCAGCGCGGCGTGGGTTTGCCGCGCATGGTCGAGTTCGTCGGCGAACACGGCCTTGTCGACACGCATGCCGGGCTGGAAATAGTCCACGCTGCCCGGCTGCGTGATCAACACTTGCGGATGCCAGACGAACGGCACGTAGCTCACGAGACACCACACGAGCACCGGCAACAGAAACGAGCCGATGCCCAACATCCACTTGCCGCGCGGCGAAAGCTCGCGGCGTACGGCAAACCATCCGGTCTGGCTGATTTCGGCCATGATGTTCTCCTTGACGTTCCGCTGCCAGGGCCTGTTCACGCTGATTTCACGTCGAGCACAGGCCCTGTATGACTCGCTGCCTTACTTCAGTGCGCTCGTGAGGGAGGGGTCCACATACGTGTTCACGTCCTGCGAGGTCTTGTAGACCTGGTACTTCACGTTGAACGCGTCGGCGACATGGCTCGATCCGTAGAGCGAGCCAAATCCGTCGGCTTTCACGTAAGCGTGTTGCGCCTCGGGCAGCGTGAGCAGCTTCGTGCCCTTGAGCAGCGGCAGATACTGCGCCGGCGTGAGGCCCACGCGCGCGGCCATGATCTTGACGGCGTCGGGCTGCGTGGCCGGGTCGTCGATGTACTTCACCACGCGGTACCAGACCTTAGCGAGCTTTTCGTAGTCGGCCTTGTGCGCGGCGAGGCTCACGGGGTTCACGGCAAGCACGTCGTAGATGAGGCCCGGCTCGTCGGCGGAGGTGAACACGGGCCGCGCACCCGGCACCGCGCGCTGCGCTTCGCCCGCGTTCGGCTGCCATGCTGCGATGGCCGAGACGTCGGAAGAAGCCAGCACTTGCGGCGTTTCGTTGGTCTTCGCGTTCACGAGCGTGACTTCGCCCTCCTTCATCCCTGCGCGCTGGAGCGCGTCGAGCAACAAGAGGTGATCGACCACGCCGAACTCCACGCCGATTTTCTTGCCCTTGAGGTCCTGGATCTTGCGTGCGGGCGGCTTGGCGATGACCATGTCGTTGCCGTTCGAGTAGTCGGTGATGAGCGCCATCACGTTCTTCGCGCCGTTCGCGCCCATCGTGAGCGCATCGCCGTTGGTGACGAGCACGGCATCGAGTTTGTTGGCCGCGAAGGCGTCCATCGAGGCCGCGTAGTCGAACCAGTCGAACTTCACGTCGAGGCCCGCTTCCTTGAACCAGCCTTTGTCGATGGCCACCTGCCACGCCACCCAGCCCGGCCAGTCGCTGTAGCCGATGCGCAGCGGCGCGGCAGCCGCGGCCTGTACGCCGGCCGCGAACAGGCCCGTGGCCAGTGTGAGCGCGCTGGCGGCGCGCAGCGCCCAACGGCGTAGCGGTGCGGCAGATGTTGCGTGGCGTGCGTTGTTTGCGTGGGTTGCGAACGGAACGTGCGTCATCTTCATGGCGAATCTCCAGGAGTGAAAGTGCAACGGTTTTCTTGACGTAATGGCGTGGGGTTTCATGCTTCGGCGCTCCCGCTTGCGCTATGCGACCCTGCCTCGGCCAGCGCCGCGCGCTCGCCCAGCCACGCGCGGGCCAGGTCGAGCAGGTACGCGTCGTCGTGTGCGCGCGCAACGAACGTGATGCCGAATGGTTTGCCCGTGTGCGGACCGCTTGCGCACTTGCCCGCTGGCACGGCGAGCGCGCTCAAGTCGAGCAGGTTCACGAAGTTGGTGTAGTAGCCGAAACGCGCATTCACGCCGATGGGGTCCGCTTCGAGTTCGGCGATTGTGGATGTGGTGGGTGAAGTCGGCGTGACGAGCGCGTCGATCCGCGGCCACACGCGCTCGCTTTCCATGCGCAGCGCCGCGAGACGGTCGAACGCCGCGAAGGTGTCGGCCGCGCTCCAGCGCATTGCACCGCCCACGATCTCGCGGGTGACAGCATGCAGCGCTTCGGGCTGCGCCTCGAAGAACGGCCGGATGGCGGCAAGCCGCTCGGCCACGAACGGGCCATCGTAGAGCAGCCGCGCGGTGGCGAGGAACGGCTCGAAATCGATCTCCACGAGTTCGGCGCCGGCCGCGCGCAGCTTCGCGAGCGCCGCGTCGAACGCCGCCGCATAGGAAGCGTCGCCATAGAAGCTCAACTGCGCCGCACGCGGCACGCCGAAGCGCACGCCCGCAAGCGTTGCGCGCTCGCGACCACTCGGTTGCCAGACGCGCGCATAGGGGTCGCCCTCGGTTACGCCGCGCGCGCACTCGAACACACGCTGCGCGTCGTTCGCCGAGTGCGCGAAGATCGAAACGCAATCGAGCGAGCGGCACGCGGGCACCACGCCCTGCGTGCTCAGCACGCCCTTGGTCGGCTTGAGACCCACGAGACCATGAAACGCCGCCGGCACGCGGCCCGAGCCCGCCGTGTCGGTACCCAGCGAGAACGCGGCGAGGCCGAGCGCCACGGCCACGGCCGAGCCCGAACTGGAACCGCCCGAGGCGTACTCCGGGTCCAGCGCATTTCGGCACGCGCCGTAGGGCGAGCGCTGGCCCGAGAGGCCCGTGGCAAACTGGTCGAGGTTGGTCTTGCCCACGGGAATCGCGCCCGCGGCGATCAGACGCTCGACCACGGGCGCGCTGCGCTGCGGCGTATACGCGTAGGCGGGACATCCGGCGGTGGTCGGCACGCCCGCGAGGTCGATGTTGTCCTTGATCGCGAACGGCACGCCGTAGAGCGGCAGCGTGGCGGGATCACGTTGCGACAGCGCGTCGGAGTAACGCATCATCTCGTCGCGCGTAAGTGCACGTATCCATACGCGATGCGGATCGTCGCCAGAGGTGCGCGCGGCAATGCGCTCGGCGAGTTGCGCCGGCGTGAGGCTGCCGTCCAGGTAGCGCGCGCGCAGCGCCTCGAGGGTCATGGGCAGGTCGTCGTTATGCGGATTCATTGGCATGCGGCCTCCTCGCCGCTCACGGCGGTTGCTTGTGCGGTATCGCCCGATGTTTCGGACGCCACACGGATCACCATCAAACGCTGCCCCGCCACCACGGCGTCGCCGGCCGCGCAATCCAGCGCTTCGATCACGCCGGCTGCGCTTGCGGTCACGGTCACTTCCATCTTCATCGATTCGAGGATGGCCAGGTCCTGGCCGTCTTCGACGCGCTCGCCCTCGGCGACGAGCAGCTTCCACACGCTGCCCGATACGTCGGCGCCAATCGCGCGGCAGTCGTCGGCCAGGGCTTCGGCGGCGCGTGCGGCACCGGCGGCTTCGTCTGCCGCGCCTTCGGCGACGTACTCGGCCTGGCCCGCTTCGCGCCAGCGCTCGCGTTCGGCTTCGAACGAGGCTTGCTGCGTGGTCTTGAACGCGGCGATCGAGGCCGCCTCGTCGTGCAGGAAGCGCTCGTATTCGCCGAGGTCGAACGTCGACTCCTCGATGCGCAGGCTGCGGCGGCCGGCGAGAAATTCACTGCGCCACTCGGCGAGTTCGGCCTCGCTCACCTCGAAGAAGCGGATCTCGTCGAAGAAGCGCAGCAGCCAGGGCTTGCCGGGCGTGAACTCCGCCGTCGTGCGATAGCGGTTCCACATCTGCACGGTGCGGCCCACGAACTGATAGCCGCCGGGGCCCTCCATGCCGTACACGCACATGTACGCGCCGCCAATGCCCACGGCGTTCTCCGGCGTCCACGTGCGCGCCGGGTTGTACTTGGTCGTGACGAGCCGGTGACGCGGATCGACGGGCGTCGCCACAGGTGCGCCGAGATAGACGTCGCCGAGGCCGAGCACGAGGTAGCGCGCATCGAACACGATGCGCTTCACGTCGTCGATGCTCGCAAGACCGTTGATACGGCGAATGAATTCGATATTGCTCGGACACCACGGGGCGTCGGGACGCACGGACTGCATGTAGCGCTCGATGGCCACGCGGGTGGACGGGTCGTCCCACGAGAGCGGCAGGTGCACGATGCGATTCGGCACGCGCATGGCATCGACGGCTGGCAGCATTGCTTCGGCATCCTGCAGATGTGCGATCAGCGTGTCGAGCGTGAGCACGGCGGGATCGACATGCACCTGCAGCGAACGGATGCCCGGTGTGAGATCGACGATACCGGGCAGGCGGTGCGTTTCGAGCCAGTTCATCAGCGCATGCACCCGGAAGCGCAGCTTCAGGTCGAGCACGGAAGGGCCGTATTCGATCAGCAGATTGCGGTCGCCCGAGCGGCGATAGACCACGCCAACCCCCTCGCCCGCCTGTTCGTCACGATAGAGCACACATTCGTGCGCGTTCCCCTTCACGGCGGCGACGGCGGCAGGCGCAGCAGGCACGAACTGAACCGTATCGCCGGGGCGCAGTTGCCCGAGCTTCCACAGCTCCTCGCCGATCACCGTGACCGGGCACACGAAGCCGCCAAGGCTCGGGCCGTCCGGGCCGAGAATCACCGGCATGTCGCCCGTGAAGTCCACGGCGCCGATCGCATAGGCGTTGTCGTGGATGTTGGAGGGATGCAGGCCGGCCTCGCCGCCGTCCGCACGTGCCCACTGCGGCTTCGGGCCGATCAGGCGCACCCCTGTGCGGCTGGAGTTGTAGTGCACGGTCCAGCGCGCTTCGTAGAGCATTGCAATGTCGTCGCGCGTGAGGAAGTCGGGTGCGCCGTGCGGGCCGTCGAGCACCGCCAGCTCCCACTCGTGCGTGAGCGCCGGCACGCGCTGCGCCGCGAGCCGTGCGCCCACTTCGGTCGCGGCGCCCTTGCCGGCTCCTGGGGCGAGATGCAGCACGTCGCCCTTGCGCAGCGCGCGGCCCGCGTGGCCGCCGAACTGGCCGAGCGTGAAGGTCGCCTTGCTGCCGAGATAATCGGGCACCTGCAGGCCGCCCTTCACCGCGAGGCATGCGCGCACACCCGCGCCGGTCACGCCGCCGAGCTTGAGCACCATGCCCGCGCTCGCGCGCACCACCTGCCAGTACGGCACCGGCTCGCGGTCCAGCGTGGCGGCGAGCGGCGCGCCGCCCAGCACGAACAGCGTTTCCGTGTTGAAGCGTAGCGTCGCGCCCACCATCGTGAACTCGAGCCCCGCCGCATCGGGCGCGTTGCCGAGCAGTTCGTTGGCCAGGTTGAACGAGCGGTCGTCCATCGCGCCGGAAGGCGGCACGCCCACGTCCCAGTAGCCGAGGCGGCCCGGCGTCTGCTGCACGGTGGTTTGCACGCCGCCGTCGAGCACGTCGATCGTGTGCGGCGCGAACAGAAAGCGGCCGAGAAAGCCCGTGGTCTGCTCGCCCGCCACGAACGTTGCGCACCCAACGATCGCGCGCAGATAGTCGAGGTTTGTTTCGATGCCGTAAAGCTGCGTGTGCGCGAGCGCGTCGCCGAGTTTCTCGAGCGCCGCTTCGCGAGTTGCGCCGGTGGCGATGATCTTCGCGAGCAGCGGATCGTAGAACGCGCTGACTTCGGTGCCCGCGTCGATCCACGTGTCCACGCGCGCGTCGGCGGGAAACGCTACGTGCGTGAGCAGGCCCGAACTCGGCTGGAACTGGCGGTTCGGATCTTCGGCGTAGACACGTACCTGAATGCTCGCCGCGTGCGGCGCGAGCGTATTGGCGGGTGCGAGCGTGTCGAGCGGCGCAAGCGTGCCTTCGGCCTGGCGGATCATCCATTCGACGAGGTCGACGCCGTACACCTCTTCCGTCACGCCGTGCTCCACCTGGAGCCGCGTGTTCACTTCAAGGAAGTAGAACGCGCGCGTTTGCGTGTCGAACACGAATTCCACCGTGCCCGCGCTCGCATAGCTCACCGCTTTCGCGAGGCGCACGGCGGTGGCGTGCAATGCGCGGCGCTCGTCGTCGGTCAGGCCCGGTGCGGGCGTTTCCTCGATCACCTTCTGGTTGCGCCGTTGCACCGAGCAGTCGCGCTCGCCGAGCGAAATCACGTTGCCTCGGCCGTCGCCGAACACCTGCACTTCGATATGGCGCGCGTGCTCGACGAACTTTTCCAGGTACACGCCCGCGTTAGCGAAGTTGCTTTCGCCAAGCCGCACAACCGAGGCGAACGCGGCTTCGAGCTGCGCGGCGTCGCGGCACAGCGACATGCCGATACCGCCGCCGCCCGCCGTGCTCTTGAGCATGACGGGGTAGCCAAGCGTGAGCGCTGCTTCGAGCGCCGCCGCCACGTCGGGCAGCAGACCCGTGCCGGGCAGCAGCGCGACTTCGTTGGTGTGAGCGATTTCGCGTGCCGTGTGCTTGAGGCCGAAGGCCGTCATCTGCTCGGCGCGCGGCCCGATGAAGGCGATGCCGGCGCGCTCGCAAGCCCCCGCGAACGCGGCGTTCTCGGAGAGAAAGCCATAGCCCGGATGCACGGCCTGGGCGCCGGTGCGTTGCGCCGCCGCGAGAATGGCCTCGGCGTTCAGATAGCTCTGCGCAACGGGCGCAGGCCCGATGCAGACAGCCTCGTCCGCGAGCATGACGTGCATGGCGTGGCAATCCGCTTCCGAATACACGGCGACCGATGCGATGCCCAGACGCTTGAGCGTGCGGATCACGCGGCACGCAATCTCGCCGCGGTTGGCAATGAGAACCTTGTCGAGCGCCATCGTCATGCCCCCCATACGAGCAAACGCACGGGCGTCGGGTTATAGCCGTTGCACGGGTTGTTCAACTGCGGGCAGTTCGAGATCAGCACGGTCACGTCCTGCTCCGCGCGCACTTCCACGTATTTGCCGGGCGCGGAGATGCCGTCTTCGAACGTGAGCTTGCCAAGCGGCGTAACGGGCACGTTCATGAAGAAGTTGATGTTGCTGACGATGTCGCGCTTGCCGAGCAGCGCACCCACGCCGCACGTGCAGTGCGCAAGCGCATTGAGGTAGCTGTCGCGGCAGCTGTGCATGTGCCGTTTTTCGAGCGCGTAGCGCACGGTGTTGCTCTCGGCCGCGCAGGCGCCGCCAAGCGTGTCGTGGCGGCCGCACGTATCGGCGACGATGGTGAGCAGCGGCGCGCCGCGGTTCGACATGAGCACGCTGCCCGCGCTCAGATAAAGGTTGCGCTGCGCGCGAATGGTGTCCTGCGCGCTGTAGCGTTCGGTGGGATCGGCGCTGCTGTAGAACAGCGTGTCCACGGCCTGGTTGCCTTCGAGGTCGACGATGCGCAGCGTTTCGCCGCGCTTCATGTCGTGCATCCACGGCTCGCCCGCAGGCAGAGTGAAATCGGTATGGGCATTGCGCTCGTCGAGCGCGCTTTCGATGATCGGCATGACAGATCCTTTGCGCTCAGGCGAACAGACGGTCGGTGTTGATGAAGCCGCGCTCGTTCTCGGCGCAGGCCGTGCGGCACAGGTCGTCGGCGCTGGCGGCCGCGTCCGCCGCGTAGGCGCGCCAGGCAACGAGCTTCACCGGCTTTGGCGCGTACTCGCCGTGCGGATCGAGCGGGTGCGGGGCCGTTGAAAACGCCGCGAGCGTGTTCATCTCGAAGCGCAGGTCGAACGCCGCGCCCGCGTGCGAGTGGCGCGGCACGAATTCGAGCGAGCCGTCCTCGCCCACGGCCACCTTGCTGAAGAAGTTGACGTTGGCCACGAGATCGCGCGCACCCAGGCCGTATTTTGCGAGTTCGAGCACGAGGCTGTCGCGGCCGTTGCGGATCATGTCGTTTCGGTGTGCCTGGTAGCGCTGCTCGCCATACTTGCGCATGAAGAGCGTCGCGTCACCCACCCCGCCGAGGGGGTCGTGCCAGCCGAGCGTGTCTGCCGTTATCGAGGCGATCACGCGGCCCATGTCGGTATAAAGCGCGTGGCCGCGCGTGAGATGGGCCGTGTGCTGCGCCTTGAGCGTGTCGGCCATGTTGTAGCGTTCCAGCGGATCTTCCTGGCGGTGGAACACGGCGGCGAGATTCGCGCCGCCCTCGAGGTCGATCACGCGCAGCGCCAGCCCGCGGCGCAGGATGCCCGACCAATGCGTGCCGGCGGGAATCACGGTTTCCCACAGCACGTCCACGGGTGGCAAGGCGGTTGGCAGGTCAGGCTGCGCGCAGGCAGAAGAGAAGCGGGTCGGCATGGAGGCTCCGGTTTGCGAAGGGAAAAAGCGTGAGAGGGCGACCGAACGACATCGCGACCTCCCGGGCTTTTATCCCTCCGTGGAGCCTCATCGCCGCCTTGCAGGCAAGGTGGGAGACGAGACCGGATTGCTCTCGGACCAGGCATCGAACACGCGGCATGAACTCATGCGTTGCGCCGACCGGAACCCTAGCGATCCTAAGATGATGCAAATTGCTTCGCACCTCTCGCCAGGCTAATTAGCGAGTTCTGTGCCAAGTCTGTCTGGGTGCGTTGAAGCCCGCCTCGATGCGCCCTCGCGGCGCGAGTGGGAGCGTGGCACGCGCCAGGACGCGCCAGGTCCGCGCAATCGCAGTGCAGCGCGTGCACCATATTGCGGGGCCAGGCACCGTGACGGGGCGGCGTGCCTGCCCATGCAGCACTGCAATGGCTCTATTGACCAATGGCATATGAATTGCGTTTGCATGTGGCTCCCGCTACCCGCTCATTCGCTTGCCCATGCGTCCAACGAGACTCGCCATGCAACCCGTCCCGCACTTCGCCGCGCGCCTGCGCCAGTTCCTCTATGCCGTGTTTGCCGCGCGCTTTATCGAACTCGCGCCGCGTGCGGCTTCGAACACGAAGCGCGAATAGCGGCGTATTCCCCTCCGTGCATACCGTTGGCCTTGGCTCGCGCCCGCAACGGGACGGCCGCAGCCACGCCTTTCCTGATGGATCGGCTCAACGCGAACTGAGCAACGAAGCGAACTTGTCGGCGAGCGTGGGCCGAGACCGGTGTGGCCAGATCGCGCTGAGTTCGAAGAACGGCAGCGCGCCGCCCTGGCGCACTTCACATACGCGCACGCCGGAAAACTGGAGCGCCTTGACGGATTCCGGCAGCAACGAAGCGCCGCAGCCTGCCGCAACGCAAGCGAGCACGGTCAGCGACCGATTGGCGTCCTGCACGATATTGGCCTCGCAGCCGAACTTGCGAAACGCGCTCAGGATGCCCGCGCGCACCACCGGCAACTGGCCATGCGGAAACCAGACCAGCCCGATGCGTGCAAGATCAGCAAGGCCAAGCTTGCCGTCGGCGCCGAGCGGATACGACTCGTGCACGACCGCCAGCAGCCGCTCGCGCACGATCAGCTTCTCGCGCATTCGACCGCTCACGGCAACCGGCGTATGCAGCAGGCCAATGTCGATCTCGCCGGAATCGAGTGCGCTGGCCTGCTCCGCATTGCTCATTTCGCGCAGCGTCAGTTCGACGTTGGGCACCGCGCGGCGCAGCGCCGCGATCGCCTTGGGCATCACCTCGAACAGCGCCGCCGACGCGAAGCCGATAGCGAGCCGCCCGCCGCGCTGCGCGCCGATATCGCGGGCACGCCTTTCGGCCGCCTCGATGCGCGACACGCTCAGCCGGATGTCGTCGACGATTGCCTCGCCCGCTGGCGTGAGCGCCGCGCCGCGGCGCGTTCTCGCCAGCAGCTTCACGCCAAGGTCCTGCTCCAGCCGCGTGATGGCCTGACTGAGCGCGGGCTGCGCCATGCCCAGCTGGCTGGCCGCGCCAGTGACGCTGCCGGCGTCGACGACAGCGAGGAAATACTTGAGTGTGCGGACAGATTCCATATCAAAATGCTATGAAATAACAACATTTCCATAGTATGCGCGCACTCCTGCCTTTTTTAGAATGACCTCCACCAATCAACAGCGGCCGTGCTGAGCAAGCAACGGCCGCCGCGCCCAGCGGCGCGCACAAGGAGACGACCATGCGCTGGTACCGGGACATCACGCCCCTCGAAAAGAGAACGTTGTGGAGCTGCTTCGCAGGCTGGGCGCTCGACGGCGTCGACACGCAGGTCTTTTCCCTCGTCATTCCGTCGCTGCTGGCGACGTGGGGCATCAGCAAGGGCCAGGCCGGACTGATCGGCGGCGCAACGCTCGTTGCCGGTGCGCTAGGCGGCCTGCTCGCGGGCATTCTGGCTGACCGCGTGGGCCGTGTGCGGGCCCTGCAGATCACCGTCGTCTGGTTCTCGCTGTTCACCTTCTTAAGCGCGTTCGCGCAGAACTTCGACCAGTTGCTGGTGTTGAAGACGCTGCAAGGCATCGGCTTCGGCGGCGAGTGGACGGCTGGCGCCGTGCTCCTCAGCGAGACGATGAACCCGAAGCATCGCGGCAAGGCGATGGGTATCGTGCAAAGTGCTTGGGGCTTCGGCTGGGGCGGCGCGGTGCTGCTGTATATGCTGGTGTTTTCGTTCGTGTCGCCGCAATGGGCCTGGCGTGTGCTGTTCGCGATCGGTCTCGTGCCCGCGGTGCTCGTGCTGTACCTGCGCCGCAACATTGTCGAGCCGCCGCGCGAGGCGCAGACGGCGCGCGACGACCGTGGCCAGCGCGGCGTCTTTAGCATCGCCGCGGGCATTTTCGATCCGGCCGTGATTCGCACGACTATCGTCGGCGCCTTGATCGGACTCGGCGCGCATGGCGGCTATCACGCGATCACCACCTGGCTGCCGACTTACCTCAAGACCGAGCGCCACCTCTCGGTGCTCGGTACAGGCGGCTATCTGGCCGTTGTCATTGTCGCGTTCATCGTCGGCTGCTTCGTGAGCGCCTGGCTGCAGGACCGCATCGGGCGACGCCGGAACGTGATCCTCTTTGCCGTGTGCTGCGCGGTGATGGTCAACATCTACACGTTCCTGCCGCTCAGCGACACCACCATGTTGATCCTGAGCTTCCCGCTCGGGCTGTTCTCGGCGGGTATTCCCGCGACGCTCGGCGCACTCTTCAACGAGTTGTATCCGCAGGGCGTGCGCGGCACGGGTGTCGGGTTCTGCTACAACTTCGGCCGCATCGTATCGGCGGGCTTTCCGGTGTTGATCGGCCATATGAGCAGTTCGATGTCGCTCGGCGCGGCGCTCGGCATCGATGCAGGCGCGGCGTATGGCCTCGTCGTTATCGCGGCCCTGCTGCTGCCCGAGACACGCGGCCGCCGCATGGCGACCTCCGCGCAAAGCGGCGCGCGCTCCGACGCCCCTGCCGCTTCACGCAGCTGAGTGCGCGCCTTCCCGTCGCCACGCGCCGACCATTGAACCGACTCCCAGGCTGAACACACGATGGACCTCACTTTGCCCGCAACCGCCGCCGATCCTTTCCTGGGCCTCTCCGGAAAGAACGCCGCGTGGCTCGATACAGAAGCATCGTGCGTGACCGGCATCGACTCGCATGCGCACATATTCGTGCAGGGGCTGCCGCTCGCCGCGCAGCGCCGTCACGCACCCGACTACGACGCGACGCTCGATCAGTACATCGACCAGCTCGATAGTCACGGCATGTCTCACGGCGTGCTCGTGCAGCCGAGCTTTCTTGGCGTCGACAATTCGTTTCTGGCGGCAGTGTCGAAGCGCTATGCGCGGCGCTTTCGCGGTGTCGCGGTCGTCGATCCGGAAGTCGGCGACGAGGAACTCGAAGCGCTGAATGCCGCGCATGTCGTCGGGGCGCGGCTGAATTTGATCGGTGTGCCGTTGCCCGATTTTCATGGCCGCCGGTGGTCGGCACTTCTTTCGCGGCTCAACGCGCTGCGCTGGCATGTCGAAGTGCAGGTGCACGCCGCCGATTTGCCCTATGTGCTCGACGCGCTGCTCGCGCACCGCTGCACGGTCGTGGTCGACCACTTCGGCCGGCCCGATGCCGCGCGCGGCGTAGACGATCCCGGTTTTCGCCATCTGGTGTCGAAGGCGTCGTCCGGCCACGTGTGGGTCAAGCTTTCCGCCGCTTATCGCAGCGTGGCAGGCGCATGCGGCACCGAAAGCGCAATCGCGCTCGCAGCGGCACTGCTTGATGCATTCGGCGCGCAACGGCTCGTCTGGGGCAGCGACTGGCCCCATACGCAGCATCGCCACCTCGTCGACTACGCCGCGGCCGCGAACGCGCTGCAGCGGTGGATTCCCGACGAGACAGCCAGACGGACGATTCTCACGACGTCGGCGGTGGAACTGTTTCGTTTCTAGTTTCTAGCTTCGAGCTTCTAGCGCGAGGCGCTCGTCCTCGTTTCGCACGCTAAACACCTCAGGCGCGCCAGACACGACCACGCGTGTGCAGCACAGCGTGGGCGGCTATCGGCCCATCAGAAACCAGCGCTATCCGCGTAGGGTTGACTCAAGTCAATCGCGACCACGCGTCGGCACCTAGACTGATCCCACGCCGCCCTTGTTGGCGGCTTTCTCAATCATGCCGCACTGATTTCACCGGGCGCCCCGCGCCATTGAGAGTCGGGATACACCATGCTCGACAAGCCACACGACCCTGCCGCCAGCGCCACCCCGCTCGACAAGCTCGACGACTACGCGTTGCGTTACGCCGTGCGCCACGCAACGCTCGCCCCGTCGAGCCACAACAGCCAGCCGTGGCGCTTCGTCGCCAGCCGCGACCGGATCCTGCTGTGCGCCGACCGGCTACGGGCGCTGCCCGTTGTCGATCCGTACGATCGCGAGCTGATCATCAGTTGCGGTGCGGCGCTGTTCAATCTGCGCGTGGCGCTCGCGAGCCTGGGCATTGGCTATGCGATCACGCTTTTTCCAACGAGCCTCGATCCCGACCTGCTCGCCGATGTGCGCCTGCTTCGCGAGCGTCCCGTTGGCGCGGAACTGGCTGCGCTTGTGAGCGCCATTTCCCGGCGGGTCACCACACGTCGCCCGTTTTCTCCGGTGCCGGTCGCTGCGGCCGTCGAACGCGAACTCATCGACGCAGCCCGTGCCGAGGGCGTTGAAGTTGCGTGCGCAACCGAAGCCGGAACGCGCGAGGCGATCGCCGACCTCGTCGCCGAAGCCGACCAACGGCAATTCGCCGATCCCAGGTTCCGCCGCGAACTCGCGAAATGGATCCACCCGCGCCACACTGGCGATGGCATGCCGTCCTACGCGGCCGGACTCGGTTCCCTGCTCGACTTCGCAACACCGCTTGCCGCCTCCGCGATACGCACGTTCGACGTGGGTGGCGGCGTGGCGGCGACCCACCGGGAGCTGGCGGCGGCGTCGCCCCTGCTGCTGGGCATTGCGACGAGCGTCGACGATGCGCAGGCCTGGCTCGCGGCGGGCGAGGCGCTCGAGCGGGTGCTGCTGGTGCTGACTTCGCACGGACTGTGCGCTTCTTACTTGAACCAACCGATCGAGGTGGCCGAACTGCGTGCGCGGCTGAGTGCGCTGCTCGGCATGCCGGGAGCCGTTTGTCCGCAGGTCCTGCTGCGCATCGGACACGGCACGCCCGATGCGCCGTCGCCGCGCCGCCCGTTGAGCGAAGTCGTGGCGTAGGTCTCCATTCATCGCCTCGGGCGGCGCTTCGCCTGACGTTGAACATTCAACCGCCGCCCGCTTGCGCTGGACCGCAGCAAGCATCCACGTTCGTCCTTATCTGACGCCGCTCACTTCGCGCACGAAGTCGAGTTGCGCCTGCTCCAGTTGTTCGGCGCAGCGCGCATAGAGCCAGCCAGGGCCGTTGTCGCTGCTGTACATGCCGCGGCACAAGCCCTTGAGCCGTATCGTCGTGGTTCCATCCGCGGCCCTCTGCCGCACCGCCCAGAAGTAGGCGATGCCGAATTCATGCGGCATGCGCGTCTCGATCGTATCGTCGGTCGCGCGTTCGATGGGCGTGGGCGAGTGCCGCTGGACGAAAACCAGGGCGCGGGTCCAGGCCTGTGCGCAGTCGTCGGGGGCCGAGCAACGGATCGCGCTCTGCTCGCGTCGCGCTGCCAGTTCGGTTTCCGAACGGCGGAAGGCGACGTTTTCTTCGTGGCGCGTATCGCGGTAAGCGGTACAAGCCGAAAGCGTTGCAATCAACGGGATCAAAACAAGCGCCCTGCCAGACGACAACCTGCTCCCCATTTCGCCCCCGTCGGAATCTCGGCCCGCGCGCCGCGTGCCACCGACTCCAATGTATGAATCGGATGACGCGCTGCGATTGATCTGCCTCAATGAGAGGCGGCCCGGGGCGATGCCTGTTTTTCTGATTCAAGTCAAAGCCGGCGCGCAGGCACGCGCTCCAATCGATATCGGGCGTGCACATGGCGCGTGAAGCGAGGAGAGCATGATGAAGCTGACGTTTCTGGGCGCGGCACAAACGGTCACCGGGTCGCGCTACCTGCTGGAGGCGGGGGGCAAGCGGGTGCTGATCGACTGCGGGCTTTTCCAAGGCACCAAAAACCTGCGGCTGCGCAACTGGGACCCACTGCCTTTTGCGGCCGACTCGCTCGACGCCGTCATCCTCACGCACGCGCATATCGACCATTGCGGCTACCTGCCCGTCCTGGCGCGCAACGGCTATCGCGGCCCGGTTTATTGCACGCCCGGAACCGCGGACCTGTGCGGCATCATGCTGCGCGACAGCGCACGGCTACAGGAGGAAGACGCGGCGTTTGCAAACCGCCACGGCTTCTCCAAACACCATCCCGCCCTTGCGCTCTACACCCTGGAAGACGCCGAACAGGCACTGCGGCTCATTGCGCCGCGCCCGTTCGATGAACCGGTCGCGCTCGGCGAGCAATTGACGTTTCGGCTGCTGCCCGCGGGCCATATCCTTGGCGCGGCGAGCGTGGTGCTGTGCAACGGGCATACGGTCACTGCGTTTTCCGGCGACCTCGGGCGCCCCGACGATCCGATCGTGCGCGCGCCCTCCCCACCGGTCCATGCGGACTATCTGGTGGTCGAATCGACCTACGGCGACCGGCTGCACGACGCGCTGAACCCCGAGGACGAACTCGCAGCGATGTTCGCGCGCACCTTCGCCCGCGGCGGCATCGTGGTCATGCCCTGCTTCGCGGTGGGACGCGCGCAGGAAGTCCTTTACTACATCGCGCGGCTGAAGCAGTCGGGGCGCATGGCGAATGTTCCGGTCTACCTCGACAGCCCAATGGCGATTGGCGTGACCGACCTGTACCGGCGTCATATGAGCGATCATCGGCTGACACTCCCGCAAGTGCACGCCATCGATCATGCGGCGTTCATGGCGCGAACGGTGGAGGAGTCAAAGGCCATTGCGGGGCGCCACGGCCCCATGGTCATCATTGCCGGCAGCGGCATGGCCACTGGCGGCCGCATTCTGCACCATCTGAACCTGTATGCATCGGACCCGCGCAACACGATCGCGCTCGTCGGATACCAGGCACCCGGCACGCGCGGCGCGGCGCTCGAGGCCCATGCGCCCACCATCAAGCTGCATGGCGACTACGTGCGCGTGCGCGCAGAGATCTCCTCGATCACCTCGCTCTCGGCGCATGCCGATTACCGGGAAACCCTGCGCTGGCTCGCGGGCATGACGTGCCCGCCCCTTCGCACGTTCGTGACGCACGGTGAGCCCGCAGCGGCCGATGCCTTGCGCCGGCGCATCGCCGAGACACTGCACTGGGATTGCTGCGTGCCGGAATTCGGACAGTCGTTCGAGCTTGCCGAGCAAGCCGTGCGACCGTATCCCTGCCCGCCGTGCCCGCCGGACGAACTGGCGCCCGAGCAGGAGGCAGGCGCCGCGTCCTGAAATGCTGCCGGAACACGGCACGCGGCGCCGGCACACCTCGCAAGCACGGAGGACCAGCATGCAATTTTTTTGGGACACGATTTCCAGTGGCTCATAAAATCGGCATGGATCCTTGTGATACGGAATACCTGTGTCCCGCCCATTGAAGCCGACACTTCATATGCGAATGGCCTTCGCATCGATCTCGCGCCCGCATCGCGCCCCGGACGGTCGTCATGGGCCCGCGCGCTGACCCCCGCACGCGCGCCGCAAAAGGCGCGGGCCCGGCAAGTTCTGCCTGCGCCACGGCCATTGCGCTCGCGGGCGCGCTCGGCGCCGCCGCGCTCGCGCTTCTCGCGCAACGCCTCGGGCGCGCAAACCCGGCGCCTGCGAGGGCGGCCGGCGACGCGCGGCTCAACGAAGCCCGCATGCTGGGGATCATCCGTTCGTCGATGGAAGCGATCGTCACCGTCGACGAAACCCAGCGCGTGTTGATCTTCAATCCAGCCGCCGAACAGGTGTTCGGCCTGTCCGCCAGGGAGGCGATCGGCTCGCCGCTCTCGCGCTTCATTCCCGAGCGGTTCCGGGCCGCGCACGCCCAGCATGTCGAACAGTTTGGCGCGACAGGCGTCACCGAACGCCAGATGGGCCGCCCGCAACGTGTGCTCTACGGGGTGCGCGCCAATGGCGAGGAGTTTCCGATCGAAGCATCGATTTCGCAGATCCGTGACGGTTCGGGCAAGCTTTTCACGGTCATGCTGCGCGATATCACCGAACGCGTGCGCGCCGAGGAAGCGCTCAAGCGTTCGCGCGAGGAGTTGCGCGAGTTGTCGGCCAATCTCCAGAACGTGCGCGAGGCCGAAAAAACCCGCATCGCGCGCGAACTGCATGACGATCTCGGCCAGCAGCTCACCGCGCTCAAGATCGACCTCGCCGCGCTCGAACGCCGGCTCGGGGAGGATGACGCCACCGATGTGCCCGCGCGCCTCGCCGGCATGCGCAACCTGATCGACGCGACCGTGGCTGCCTTGCGGCGCATCGCGGCCGACCTGCGGCCGGTCATGCTCGACGACCTCGGCCTCGTGCCCGCCATCGAGTGGCTGGCGAACGACTTCACGAGCCGCTACGGCATCGCCGTCGAGCGCGACCTGGATGCGGATGCCACGATGTTTTCGAACGCCGCCTCCTCGGCGCTCTTTCGCATCGTTCAGGAAGCCTTGACCAATGTTGCCCGCCATGCCGAAGCGAATTTCGTCGAGATTACGCTCAAGGTGGATGGGCCACGCTGTGTGCTGCGCATTGCCGACGACGGCGTGGGCGCCAGCGCCGATCCCGCCGATCCACCCAACGCGCAGCGCAACGCCTTGAGAGACAAGTCGTTTGGCCTGCTCGGCATTCGCGAGCGAGCCCACATGCTCGACGGCACCGTTGCCATTGCGACCGCGCCCGGAAAGGGCTTTGACATGACGATCACGTTCGCCCTCCCTGCCCTGCTTCCGGAAGGAGCCGCATCATGATCAAGGTGATCATCGCCGACGACCATGCGCTCATGCGTGACGGTCTGCGCCGCATACTGGAAAGCGAGCGCGATACGCAGTTCGAAGTCGTAGGCGAAGGCTGTGACAGCGCGACCACACTCGCGCTCGTGCGAGAGCGCGCAGCCCAGGTCCTGGTGCTCGACCTCTCGATGCCGGGACGCAGCGGCGTGGATCTCATCAAGCAGATCAAGGACGAAAAGCCCGAGCTGCGCATTCTCGTGCTGACCATGCATGCGGAGCAGCAATACGCGGTGCGCGCCTTCAAGGCGGGCGCGTCGGGTTATCTCACCAAAGAATGCGCCAGCACGGAACTGGTCACCGCCGTGACGAAGATCGCCTCCGGTGGCGTCTACATCAGCATGACGATGGCCGAGCGCTTCGCACAAAGCCTCAAGGAGCCAGCCGACACGCTTCCCCACCAGCGGCTTTCCGACCGCGAGTTCGAGGTGTTCCGGCGTATTGCGGCAGGCCAGACCATTACTGAAATCGCGCAGGAACTCTGCGTGAGTACGAAAACCGTCAGCACCTACAAGGTGCGCATTCTAGAGAAGATGCAGATGCCGCACGAAGCCGCGCTCGTGCGCTATGCGATGCGGCACAAGCTCATCGACGATCCCGACGAAGTCTGACCTTCGGGTGTCGCGGCCGATTGCCACATGACTGTAGGAATCGCCCTACACGCCTTCCGTTCCGCGTACGTCAATTTCCATCGCCGCCGATATTTTTTTGAGACGGCGTTGCCAATACTGGCTACATGAAAGCCAGTCCTGTCCGCACGCGCCTGCAGGTTTTCCTGGTCGAGGATGCGACCGCAGTGCGCAGGAAGATCGCCGAGGCATTGTCGGCCATTCCGGATGTGAGCGTGATTGGCGAAGCCGAGGATGCGGCCAGCGCCCTGACCGGCATCGCGCAAAGCGGTGCGGACGTCGCGGTGGTCGATTTGAGGCTCGCGAGCGGCAGCGGCCTCGAATTGTTGTCCCTGCTGGCTGACGAGCAACCCTCGGTCGTGACGGTCGTGCTGACGAATCACTCCGCCGCACCGTTTCGCACCGCCTGCCAACGAGCGGGAGCCCATTTCTTCTTCGACAAGACGTCTGAGTTCGAAGCCGCTTGCGAAGCCATTGAAGCGCTAGTGAACCGGCGCGCCGTCCCCGCGCGCTGAACTGGAGACGATCATGTATGCCGAGGCAGCCTGCGAATCCTCACTGTCCACGCTGCTATCCTCGCCCTGGCGCGTCGTGCCTCCGCAGCCCGCCGTGCGCGAGGCCGCGCAGCGCCAGCCCGCTGCGCGCTGCTCGAGCTGCTCGCTGCGTGCGGTCTGCATGCCGCCGGACCTCACGGCCGCAGAACTCCGGCAACTCGACACCGTGGTCCTCACCACGCGCACCGTGCAACGCGGCGTAACGCTGTTTCGCGCGCACGACGCCTTCCAGAGTCTCTACGCCGTCCGTACCGGATCGTTCAAGACGGTCGTCATGCATCGGGACGGGCGCGAGCAGGTCACGGGCTTCCAGATTCCGGGCGAACCGCTCGGGCTCGACGGCGTTTGCTCCGGCACACACCGCTGCGACGCCATTGCACTCGAAGACAGCACGGTTTGCATCATGCCGTTCGGCCAGCTCGAAACGTTCTGCCGCGAGAGCCGGCGCATGCAGCGCCACCTCTACCAGCTGATGAGCGGCGAAATCGTGCGCGAGTCCCGCCTGATGATGCTCCTCGGCACGATGACCGCCGAACAGCGCCTCGCCGCGTTTCTGCTCGATCTCGCCGCGCGCTTCCAGGCGCGCGGCTACTCCGGCGCGCAACTCAACCTGAAGATGAGCCGCGAGGAAATCGGCTGCTTTCTCGGCCTGAAGCTCGAAACCGTGAGCCGGATGTTTTCGCGCTTTCAGCGCGAAGGCCTCGTCGAGCCCAATGGCAAGCAGATTCGCCTCGTCGATCTGGAAGGGCTCGCGCGCGTGTGACGTACGGCGTGCGGGTACCCGGCGTCGCTTTTTATTTCATTCATGCATCTGGCCGGCGGCACTGCGCTCCCCGGCCGCACTCGAGGAGACATTCGATGCCACGCCGTCCCGCACCTGTTGCTTGCCTCCCGGTGATTGCGTCGTTCCACGCCCGCGCGAACACGATCCTGTTTCAAGCCGCAGCGGTATGCGCGGTGGCGCTGTACGCCGCTGCTGCGCACGCGCAGCTTGCCGAACCCACCGAGCTTGTCGATCAGCAGCACTGCATGTTCTGCCACACGTCGGATGCGCCATTTCTCGCGCCGTCGTTTCACCAGATCGCCGAGCGCTACCGCAACAAGCCGAATGCCGAAGTCATCCTCGAAGACAAGCTCAGGCACGGCGGCAAGCCCCACTGGGGCGACATGGCCATGCCGCTGCCCGCAGACCGCGGCGGCCCGCTATCGGCCGAAGACGCGCATACGCTCGTTCAGTGGGTACTGAGCCAGTAAAGCCCGATAGCGCGGCTCCTCAAGCGTGGCGTCGATCAGTAATCGCCGCGCGGCGCACCGTTTCGGTAAACGGCGCCTGCGGGCGCGGCTGAACCCAGTTGGCGCTCGGCGGCGTCGAATGCCGCACGCATGGCAGCCACAGGGTCGTCACCTTCGCAATGGCCAAGCGGCGCGAGTTGCCTCGAAGTCGAAACAAGGTCGAGACGAACGTCATAGGCCGGGCGGCAGCTTCCCGGCTGCACGGAATGCATTCGCTCGATCGCGAGATGACACCCTGCCAGCACGCCGCTGAACCGCTCGAGGCGCAGCAACTGAACGCCGGCTTCCGCCTCGAGGGCAGATGAACCGGCGAAACCCAGATAGACGATTTGCATCCCGAGTCCCATCGCCTCGCCCCTTCAGAAGTCGGCATCGTCGCTACCCGAAGGCTCACTACTGCCTCCAGGCAGGCCTTTCTACACTTCGAACGCGTGATGGATTTTCAGGTCGATCCACACCATGCCTTCGCGCAGCCCCTCGAGCACCGCCTCACGCTCGGTTTCAAACACGCGATGATGCGCAAACGCGTGGGAGAAGCACTGCGTTTGTGGACCGTGCGTGACGCTGACTTCGCAGAGAAAGCCGCCCTGCGGAGCCGGCGATGTGCGGGCCTGAACGCTCCAGGCGCCCGAGTCGATATGGCCGGTAAGTGACATAATTTCGTTCTCCCAAGAAGGCGCGCAGCGAATGCGCCTGCGGCACAATGGCGCGCGCCATGGCTCACTGGACCTGCAGTCGCTTCTGTTCGGCAGGCGCCTTTTTCGGCAGCGTGAGCGAGAGCACGCCATCCTGATACTGCGCGTTGGCGCTGCTTTCGTCGATATCGCTGGCAAGCGAGAACGTGCGTGCGAAGGTACCGCTGTACCGTTCGCGGCGAATCACGCGCTCGCCTTCCTTCTGCTCGGTCTTGCGCTCGACCTTCGCGTGAATCGAAACCACATTCCCGTCGATCTTCACGTCGATGTCCTTCTTGTCGACACCCGGCATCTCGGCCTTGACCGTGTAGGCCTTCTCGCTTTCCGTAACGTCGAGCTTGATCGTCGCGAGTTCGCTCTCCTCGGCGGCCAGCACGCCGCGCATTGGCCGGAACAGCCCCTGGAAGAGGTCCGAAACAGGCTCCATGGAAAACGGGTCATAACGTGTCAGATTGCTCATTGCCTTGCCTCCTTTTCGGCTTGCGTGGCGCACGAACCCTGCGAAGCGTCGCGCTGTATTCAATCTACGCACGGACTGCGGTTTCCGATTGATCTGCCTCAATGTCTCCTTTTTTCCGGGTTCCAGGGGCGACCTGTTTCGCCAGGAAGAGATGATTGATTCAAATCAATCGCAACGAGCCCGCCGTCCCTAGACTCGAATCACTTTCTCCGCCTCGAGGGGCGGTGGAACGCCCCCGTTCGCTGGAGATCACGATGAGCTACAAGACGATCATGGTGCACATGGACACGAGCGCACGCGCAAGCGCGCGTCTCTCGCTTGCGTTGAAGCTGGGCCGCAGGTTTGGCGCGCATCTGGATGGACTGTTCGCGGCGTTCGAGCCGCACCCGCGCGAGTTTTACGTGATGGCCGGCACGGCCGACTATTACGACACGCACCGCAAGCTGCGCCGCGAACAACGCGGCGCGATCGAACGCCTCTTTCGAGCCGAGCTGGCGCGAGCGCAGGTCGATGGCGCCAGGGTGACGGCCGAGGGGGACCCGGTCGCGGCGGTCATGCAGCGCAGCCGGAGCGCCGACCTCGTGATCCTTGGGCAAACCGATCGGGACGATCCGGAGTCCTATATTGCTGAGCACTTTACGGAGAACGTGCTGCTTGGCGCAGGCGGCCCCGTGCTGGTCGTGCCGTATGCAGGCAGCTTCGAGTCGGTCGGCGAGCGCGTGCTCGTGGCCTGGAACGGCAGCCGCGAGGCCGCGCGCGCTGTGCACGACGCCATGCCTTTCATCGCGCGGGCGGCCCACGTGACCATCGTGGCCGCTTCCGCAACCGCTTCTACGTCCGCTTCTACGTCCAGCGTGCCCGCCGAGCCGCAAGCGTCGTGTGCCGACCTCGCGGCCATGCTTGCGCGCCACGGCGCCACGAAGGTCGAAATCACCCGGCTCGACCGCGACGCAGCCTCAGCCACGGGCGAGGCGCTGCTCAGTTTTGCGGCCGATGGCGGCTACGATCTGCTCGTGATGGGGGCATACGGTCACGCGCGCCTGCAGGAACTCGTTTTGGGCGGCGCCACACGCTCGATCCTTGCCACGATGACGCTGCCGGTGCTCATGTCGCATTGACGCAGCGCCCCACGCCGAGCGTCGACACGCGGGGAGCAGCACGACGGCGAGCCCGACAAAAAAACTGGGCCAGTCGTGTTGCTGGCCCAGCCTTCCCCACGCCTGAACGCGTCAGCCTTTCTTACATCGGCGTGAACACCACCGGGTAGCCGAGATGGTCCTCGACACCCTTGACGCCAGGCACGAGCTGCGCAGAGACGAGTATCGCCTTGCGCTCCTCCTCCGAGTTCACCGTACCCCAGAAATGGACAACGCCTTCCTTCACGACGACGTTCTCCGCCGACATTGCCCAGCGATGGCCGGCGAGCGCCTGAATCACGTCGCGATGGATGGTCTCGTCCGACACGAGCCCGGCCTGATCGGGGCGCGCGGCGCTCGCCAGCGCGCGGATCAGGTTCGCACGGCTGACGATACCCACGAGCTTGCCCTGATCCAGCACCGGCACCCGCTTGATTCGAAGGCGTTCGAGCACATCGGCGATCTCGCTGAGTTGCGTGGAAGGCGAAACCGAAACGACATTGGCGGTCATGACGTCGTCCACCTTCACCGCGTTTTCCTTCAGGTACTCGCCTGCAAGCTTGCGCGTCGAATGGAGGAATTCCCCAAACCAGCTTCGCTGCGGCTTGCCGGTGCCCGTTTCCACGCGATGTAGCAGATCGCTTTCACTGAGAATGCCGACAACGGCTCCGCTATCGTCGACGACTGGAATGCCGCTGATGTGATGGTCGGCGAGCAGCGTCGCCGCCTCGAAAATCGACGCATTGGGGCGCACGGTGATGACGTCCGTCGTCATGATGTCTGATGCTTGCATGAGGTCCTCCGTTAAGGGCCAACGCCCCGGTATGACTCAATTTAGAGATTGCCGGGCTGCGCGCATTGACTTGAATCAAGCGCGCGGCCTGCTATCCGGCAGCGCAAAGCCCGCGGTTTCCCGTGGCGAATCACATCTCGATAATGACCTTCAACGCGTGCGTGCTCGCCGCCTGCGAAAACGTCTCATAGGCCTTGAGCATGTCGTCGAACGCGAAGCGATGCGTGATCAGCCGGTTC
>NZ_CAJMYZ010000026.1:0-123085 GCF_905220155.1 Paraburkholderia sp. J7
GAAGGTGACGTTCGAGGGCGAGGACATCACGCGCATGCCCACGCACGACATCATGCGCAAGGGCATGGCGATTTCGCCGGAAGGGCGCCGCGTGTTCCCGAGCCTTACGGTGCTCGAAAACCTGCAGATGGGCGGTTTCTTCGCCTCGCAGCACGAGATCGATGCGGGCATTGAGCACGTGTTCAAGCTGTTTCCGCGTTTGAACCAGCGTGCGAAGCAGCGTGCGGGCACGATGTCGGGCGGCGAGCAGCAGATGCTCGCCATCGGCCGCGCGCTCATGAGCCGTCCGCGCTTGCTGCTGCTCGACGAACCCACGCTCGGCCTCGCGCCGCTCGTGATCGCGCAGATCTTCGACATCATCCGCACGATTCGCGAGGAAGGCGTGACGGTGTTCCTCGTCGAGCAGAACGCGAACAAGGCGCTGCATGTGGCCGACCGCGGCTATGTGCTGGAGACCGGGCGCGTGGTGCTCGCCGATAGCGCCGATAACTTGCTCGCCAACGACAATATCAAGCGCGCGTATCTGGGCGGTTGATCGTCTGAGGTCGTGTCGCGCTGCGGCCCGCGCAATCCGCGTTCATCGAACGTGGGTTGCGCGGGCCGTTTCTTTTATGGCACCCGGAACATGCTTCAATCGCCGCGCGCAATCGCAAGCTGCGCGATCAGCCGCATCAGCTCGGCCTGGCGGCGCGTGGTCGTTTTCGCGAACACGTGATGCAGATGCGTGCGCACGGTGGAGGGCAGAACCTCCAGCGCCTCGGCCACGTCTTTCGTGTTGAGGCCCTTGCCGACTTCGCAGGCCACGCGCGCTTCGGCAGGCGTGAGGCCGAACAGCGCGACGAGACGCGTTTCCACGCCGCGCCGCGACGACTGCGGATCGATCACGATCAGCATGGCCGTGCCGGCGCGCGCGGCTTGCGCGCAGCAGTCGGCGCGCCGGTGCGCGCCCAGCGGCGAAATGAGCGCCTGGAGCGGCTCGTCGGGCGGCTGGCGGGCGATCAGCATCGCGCCGCCCGTGCGGTCCCGTGCGTCGCGTCCGGCTGCGCGCGCGATCAGCGCGTGCAACTGCTGCGTGGCGGCGGCCGTGGCGGCGCTGAGTGCGGCGTGTTCGGTGCGCAGCCCGTTTGCGCGTGCGAGCTGCGCGGTGGCAGCGCGATTCGCGAACACGATGTGCGCATCGGCATCGACGATCAGGACGCCGTGTGCGAGCGCGTCGAGCGCGTCTGCGGGCGCATAGCCGCTTTTGTCGTACGAGGCGACGGTGCGTGCGGTGTGCCGCTGCACGCGCAACGCATTGCGCAGATGCGGCAGCAGCTCGCGCAGGGCGTCCAGTTCGTCTTCGCTATAGAAGCGCTTTTCGTGGCGCAGTGCGCCGAGCACGGCGGCCATGTCGCCTTCGCGCAGCACGTTCGCGAAGGCCACCGTGTAGAAGCGCTGCGGGCGCACCCACTCCTGCACGAAAGCGCTGCGTTCCAGACTCCCCTGCGGGTGGATCATCGTGTCGGTGACGAGTGTGCCGGCGGCCCAGCGGCGCGCCTGCGGCACGATCGGATCGAAGCCGCCGTAGTACTGCGCATACGAGTGGGCAAACGAAGCGTCGATGCCGTCCCACTCGGCGAGCGAGAACGTGCTTTCAGGCGGCAGCATGGTGAGATTCACGTGTTGCGCGCCGATGCGCTGGGCAATGCGCGCACACACATCCGGCCAGCGTTGTGCGTCGAAACCGGCGTCGTAGATCGCGTCGATCAGGCCGCCCGTTTCGTCCGGCCCGGAAAGCCTCACGCGCGCACTGTGTGCAACGGTATCGATAGCCGTAGCGTGCGCGGCCGTTGTAGGCCCCATGGCGGTCTCCCAGGCTGGAATTTATTCACGGCAGAAGGCCTCAAGGCATGCGTTGCGACGTTGCATATAGGGCCATGTGGCACTGCAACGACGCCGGCGGCGCGAAGGGGCAAACTGAGGCGTCAATTCACGTTTGCAAACGGCAGGCGGGAGGGGATGCGCTGCAGCATCCCGGGGTGCCTATTCTGAATGAATAGACGATAAAGCCTACGTTTCGCTTTCGTCAGAAGACATTTCGGGTTTCGTTACATCCAATGCATTCCGGGTACTGGACAAGCGCGCTGCGCTCACGATAATTGAGCGTCCCATATCGGGCGCGCTGCACGGGGGAAAGGCGGCGCGCGCTGTCGCGCGAGCCGCCGGAGCGAAGGGCGACAGGGCGACGAATTGGTGAAAGTCAGATCAAGCGGAGAGTCTTTGGATGTCTGAAGAGTACGAAGTGCATGGGCCGCACGACCACGCGGTCGAACACGCCGCGACGGGCCATGGCGGGCACGGCGAGGGCGACCCGTTCCCGGGCCGCATGGCAGTGATGACGGCGATCCTCGCTTCCATTGGGGCGATCTTTGCCTACCAGAGCGGCAACAGCGAGAACCAGGCGCTCTATTACAAGAACGAAGCGGCGATTCGCAAGACCGAAGCCGCGAATCAATGGGCCTACTATCAGGCGAAGGGCGAGAAGCAGAATCTGGCGGAACTGGGCGCGCAACTCTCTGCGCTTGCGCCGAATTCGGACGCCGCGCAAAAGCGCTTTGCCGCCGACGCCGACCGCTATCGCCAGCAGAAGGAGCCGATCCGCGCGAAGGCGGAGGCGCTCGAAAAGATCGTCGAGCAGGACGATGCGCTAAGCGAGCAGGTGCTGCACGGCCATCATCGCTGGGCGCAGGCCACGACGCTCATCCAGATCTCGATCGCGCTCACGGCCATCACGCTGCTTACGCGGCGCCGCTGGCTGCTCAATACGTCGGTGGGCGTGGCCGTCGTTGGCGTGGGCCTGGGCGCATTGGCGTTCTTCGGCGGCTGAGTTTTTCACCCGCCGCACACGATCGCCGTGAGCAGCAACGGCACGACCGATTGCACCGTGGCGTCGCTGTTGGCTTCGCGCACGCGCGAGCGCACCTTCTCCGCGGGCGCGGACACGACGACGCCATAAAGCGGCGAGGCGATCTCCTTGCCCGCGCCTCGCTTGAAGAGCGTGTCGTCGCGGTCGTAGCCGAGTACCACGTAAATGGGAAAGCCGAACGCGCTCAGGCGGGTGCCGCGCACGGGGCTGAACGCGTTGACCGAATTCGCTTCGACGCGCGTCGGCTCGGGTTCGATGGATTTGTCGTCGATAAGCGACGAAATGAACGTGTGGGGATCGGACTTGCAGTCGAACTGCTGGTCGCGTGTGCTGGTTTGCGCATGCGCGACCAGCGGCGCCAGCAGGGCGGCAAAAGCGGCAAGGCCGCTAAGCGCGGCCCGCAGCGTAATCGCCGGGAACGCGAATATCACGGAAGTTTGGCGCTTGGTCATGGCTACGAGCAGCAATGCCGGGAGAAGTCCGGTTGACTCTATTCGACACCCGGACTTCGTTCGTGTTCAAAGCTTACGGCACATAAATTGCGCGGGGCGTGCGCCCGCACACATCCGCATGCGCGATCGCGGCCGTTACAGCATGGATTTCGCCTGGCTCAGGATCTTGTCGCAGACCTGCTTCGTGGCCTGCTCCTTGAGGCCGCTACCCGTGAGGTCGAGCTTCTGCCCATTGCCGGCCGTGAGGATGCCGCTCGTGCCCTGCGTATAGCCGCTGTCTGTGGTGTTCGCGCCGCCGGGCAGTTTGCTCAGCAGCGAGTCCTTCACGTTGCTCGCGGCGTCGGCGTTCAGGTAATTGTTCTTGATGCAGTACTGCAGCACGCCGGTGACATTGCCGAGACTGCTCGAGGTGAGCGAGGACGCGGAAAGCGAACTGCCGAGTCCGCCCAGATTGCCGAGCGCGCCCTGTGCCGAGCCGCCGCTGCCGCCCTGGTTGAGCAGGTTGCCGAGTTGCGCCTGTGCGCCGCCCCAGGGGGCGAGCAGCGCCAGAGTCAGGGTGGCCATCAGCGCCGTGGCAATGCGCGGCGTGGCGACGCCCGGGACAGAGGTTTGCATACACGAATCTCCGTGGTGGTTCAGTGCGCTCTTACTATAGACGGATTCGTTTGCGCGGCTTCGCTACGTGACGCCGCACGGGCGTTCGGCCGGTGGGGGTGCAACCTGTGCAAAGTACGGTCGCCGCATCTCGCCGTGACCGTTTTGTGTTGCATCCGATGATTTCATCGGCATGTCATTTGTTGCGGGCACAACGATGGCGATGCAGGAGCGAACCGGGGTGTGCAAAGAGGGGGGTGTGTCTCAAGTGGTATGCATGCGTTTGGAATTGCGCACGACGCGGACCACGCGCGGGCTACGCAACGAATGCGCTTGTTACAACTGTATCGACGCTGTAAAACACCACGTTTACAGGCCTTTTCTGGCAATATTCCCGACGATTCAAGCGGGAGATTGTTTCTAACCGTAACACTTATTACGGTCCTCCTCATCGGCTGGTTTCAGGTGGTATGCTTCCTGCACAAATTCTCCCTTGCACGAGTGAGACCACGTTTATTGCGTCAATACAGTGAAAGAACGCACTGCCAGAGTGCGCGCAGCGACGCAAATGAACACGTCATATAAGCATATGGTGCAACCGAGCTAGCCAACGCGGGCAGCAAGATCCGCGAGCCAGTGCTCCGTCAATGCAGCCCCGGTCCGGCTGCGTGGAGAACAGCATGAATTTCGAAGAACTGAGCGACGACGAGTGGATGCAGGTGTCCTCGCTCGTGTCAGATGAACCTCCTATTAGACTCAACCGGCGCGGCCGCCCTCGCGCCGAGCCGCGCGTCGTGGCCAATGCCGTCCTCTGGATTCTCACCACCGGTGAGTCGTGGTCGCGCCTGCCCGCGCGTTATCCGTCCGGGCCCACCTGCCGCCGTCGTTTCGAGGAATGGCACGGCAGCGGCACGTTGATCGAACTGGTCGAGTTGCTCTCGCAACGCGGCCGCAAGTTCGTTTATGTGCCCCAGCCGGTGCAGGCCGATGCGCAACCCGTTGCAGTTGCAGTCGAGGAAGTCGCCGAGGACGACGGTCAGCCGGCCGTGTTCTGGAAGAGCCCTGAAGCCTGGCAGGCGCCCGCCGCGCTCGCCGACGCGCCGCTGGCCGATCCCATGGAAAGCATGATGCGTCAGCTCGCTGGCGGTGAGCCGGCGTTGCCCGTTTCGATCGACGCGCCTGTCGTGTCCAACGCAACGACGGCAACGACGGCCGCGGCTGTTGCGAGTGCGACGCGTTCGCAAAGCGAATCCGCATTCGCACCGTTCTCGCCTTCGCGCGTGAACAAGCCTGCTGCGACTCGCGCAATGCCGCGCGACGCGTCGCATCGGGTCGCACACCCGGCGGGCGGCGTGGTGCAGGTCGCGGAATGGCGCGGCTATACGATGAGCCTGACCGTGCAGCCCGTGCGCAACCGCATGTTTCGCGGGGCCGTGGAGATCCTCAAGGATGGCAAGCGCATCGAGCGCTCGGGCCTGATTGGGCCGCCGTTCCAGGATCGCGAATCCGCGCGCAATTTCGCTTTCGACTGGGCGCGTGAATGGCTCGATCGCGAAGGCTCGGCCGAGTCCGAGTCCGAGTCCGGCGTGTCGTGGCCGGGCTCGCATCTCGCGAGGCATGCCGCCTCGACGGGCGCGGCACAGAGCGGCTCGCGAACCACGTCGGCGAACGCCGCGCCGCACGCGGGCGTTCAGAGCACGAGCGTGACGCGTGGTGACCCGTCGAATGCCGCCGCCGCACGCGCGTTGCCTCCGGCCGTGCCGGGCAGCGTGCGGCTCACGCCGCTGCAACCGCCGGTCCAGCGTTACACCGCCAAAGGCGCACTGCTTGCCGGCGGCGAGTCTCACGAAGCCAATACGGCGTCGTCCGGCACCGCCGAGCGCCGCACTGCCGGCACCACCGGAACGCGCTACCGCACGCTCTCGCGTTGATCTTGCGAGGCCGCGCGCGCGGTGCGCGCAGCCTTCCTGCATGGCCTCTACTGCTTTCTTCACTGCCTGCCGTACTGATCGTCCAGACGCACGATATCGTCCTCGCCGAGATACGAGCCCGACTGCACCTCGATGATCTCGAGCGGCATCTTGCCCGGATTTTCCAGTCGATGCGACACGCCCAGCGGGATATACGCTGACTCGTTTTCCGAAACGATGAAGCGTTCTTCCCCGCGCGTGACGAGCGCCGTGCCGCGTACGACGACCCAATGCTCGGCGCGGTGGTGATGCATCTGCAGCGAGAGGCGTGCGCCCGGCTCGACCACGATTCGCTTGACCTGGAAGCGCTCGCCGCTGTCCACGCTGTCGTAGTGGCCCCACGGACGATGCACGAGGCGGTGCGCCACGGCTTCCGTGCGGCGTTCCTGCTTCAGGCGTTGCACGATCTTCTTGACGTCCTGGGCGCGCGAGCGGTCGGCAACGAGGAGAGCGTCGGGCGTCTCCACGATCACGAGGTCCTTCGTGCCGAGGCAGGCCACGAGCCGACCGTCCGCATGCGCGAAGGTGTCGGTTGCGCCTTCGAACATCACGCGGCCTTGCGCGACGTTGCCTTCGTCGTCCTTCGGCGAAACTTGCCAGACGGTGTCCCATGAGCCGAGGTCGGTCCAGCCGGCCGTGAGCGGCACGACTACGCCGCTTGCGATCGACGGGTCGCCGGCGAGCGGCTCCATCACGGCGTAGTCGATCGAGTTCGAAGGCGAACGTGCGAACGCTTCGCTATCCACGCGGAAGAAGTCGCCGTCCGCCTTGCCGTGCTCGATCGATTGTGCGCATGCGGCGTAGATAGCCGGATGGAAATGGCGAATCGCCTTGAGCCAGGTCGATGCACGCACGATGAAAATGCCGCTGTTCCACCAGTAGCGCTGCGAAGCGACGTATTGCTGCGCCAGCTCGAAATAGGGCTTTTCGACGAAGCCGTTCAGACGCCGTGCGCCGCCCGGCTCGGTGCTCGCGAGCGGCTCGCCCACGTGAATGTAGCCGTAGCCCACTTCGGGATGCGTGGGCACGATGCCCATCGTTACGATCTGCCCGTTCGCCGCATGACGCACGCCTTCGGCCACCGCGTTCTGGAACGCTTCGAGGTCGGCAAGCGCATGGTCGGCCGGCATCACCACGAGAATGCCGTCCTCGTGCGAGGCGACGACCGACATGGCGGCGATCGTGAGTGCGGGAGCCGTATCGCGGCCCACCGGCTCGAGGATCAGACGCGCGCGCTTGCCTGTCGCGCGAACCTGGTCGGCGGTGGTGAATCGATGTTCTTCGTTGCAGACGATCAGCAGTTCCTCTGCGAGCGTCACGCGCTCGGCGAGCGCATCGAGGCGGCCCGCGGTGTTGGCAAGCAGCGACTGCTCGCCCACGAGGTTGATCATCTGCTTCGGATATTGCTCGCGCGACAGTGGCCACAGTCGCGAGCCCGCGCCGCCCGCAAGCACGACAGGGCATACCTGCAATGCGCTGCGCGTTTCGGCACGCGTCTGGGACGCTTTTGCCGATGCCGTAGCGGAACCCGTATCCGTCATCTCGCTCTCCTGTAAAAGGTATCGGTGATGCGATTTGTAGCATGCTTAAAATCGTCATAAATCGAGTCGTAAAGAAGAAAACGGAAAATATTGGAATTAAATTTAAATCGCATAAGCGATGCATCTAAATATCGATAAAAAATTCAATAAAAAATCGGCTGTATGCCTATGAAATTTCTTGTCGAAACCCGAAATTTCACACCGTGACAGGAAAAATCTGCCGGAACGATCAGGGCTATGGGTCAATGCGGAGGCGGATTCCGGCAATCTTTGCCGACAAAATTCGCAAAAAATTGACCCGAAAGCGACGAAACAATTAGAGATACTTTTGAGGCTTGCGGGCGGAATTTTTATCGCGCCTTATTAGGGTTTATTCGGATCAGAATTAGCGTCGCCAAGCGTTTCTCACGGTGGCGCAGTCCCAGAAACTTTTGAAGAGAACGGCCACGATGTGCAGTGCGTGGCCGCGATTCATTTTTTTAACCCGAGGTGCCGGACATGCTCAGCGTTCTAGCCAGAATATTCGACGTTGCCGCCATTGCTGCTGGAGCGTTGCTCGCGGCCGCCTTGCATCGTGGCCAGCTCGTGCCGCTCACCGACGCGGAAAGCGTGGCGCTCGCGTTCAACTGCGTGCTCGCGATCTGGATGTTCCCGGCATTCGGCATCTACAAGTCGTGGCGCGGCAAGTCGCTGTACGCGCTCTTTGCCCGCGTGTGCGCGGCCTGGCTCGCCGTGGAGGGCACGGGCATCCTGCTGAGCTTCAGCCTGCACCGCGCCGATTCGCTCTCGCGCCTGTGGCTCGCGTACTGGGTCGTCGCCTCGGTGGCGTTGCTGATCGTCTCGAAGGCGCTCGTGCACATGGTGCTGCGTGGCATTCGCCGCGAGGGCTACAACCAGAAGGCCGTGGCCGTGGTGGGCGGCCCGCGCAACGGGCGTTTCCTGATCGAGCACATGCGCTTTCACCCGGAAGCGGGCTTTCATCCCGCGATCGTGTTCGACGAGGACAGCGACGCGGACGGCGCCGCTGCGATTGACGGCGTGCCTGTGGAGCGCAACCTCCAGGCGTTGCTCGCGTTCGTGCGCGAGAACGAAGTGCGCGAACTGTGGCTCGCGTTGCCGATTACCAAGGAGCGCACGATCCATCGCATCGTCACGGCCTTGCGCAACGACTTCGTGAACATCCGCTTCATTCCGGACGTGCGCAGCCTCTCGTTCTTCAGCCAGCCTGTGGTCGACCTGCTCGGCGTGCCGGCCATCAATCTCGCGGCCTCGCCGGTCACGGACCTGAGCGTGCTGCCCAAGCGCGTGTTCGACATCGTGTTCGCGGGCGGCGTGCTGGTCGCGCTCGCGCCGCTGCTCGCCGCGATTTCGTTCGCCGTGAAGCTCACGTCGAAGGGCCCGGTGTTTTTCAAACAGCGCCGCAAGGGGCTGGATGGCAACGAGTTCGAAATCTACAAGTTCCGCTCGATGAAAGTCCACGCGGAAGTCGCCGGCCAGATCACGCAAGCGCGCCGCAACGATCCGCGCGTGACGCGCGTGGGCGCGTTCCTGCGCCGCACGAGCCTCGACGAGCTGCCGCAATTCATCAACGTGCTCAAGGGCGAGATGTCGGTGGTGGGGCCGCGCCCGCACGCGCTCGCGCACGACGACATCTACAAGGACCTCGTGCGCGGCTACATGGCGCGCTACCGCATCAAGCCCGGCATTACCGGCTGGGCGCAGGTCAACGGCTTTCGCGGCGAAACCGATCGCGTGGAAAAGATGCGCGACCGCGTGCGCTTCGATCTGCACTACATGCAGCACTGGAGCTTCGCGCTCGACCTGCGCATCGTGGCGATGACCATGTGGAAGGGTTTCGCAGGCCAGAACGCATATTGAGGCGAAGCGAGTGCGCGCACGGCTCGTGTGCGCAACGGTTCGCATGACAGGAAGAACCAATCACTTTTGAGGTGGGCATGAATCTGACGATCATTGGCAGCGGTTATGTGGGTCTCGTGACGGGCGCTTGTCTTGCCGACATCGGCAACGACGTGTTCTGTCTCGACGTGGACCAGCGCAAGATCGACCTGCTCAACCAGGGCGTCGTGCCGATTCACGAGCCGGGTCTGAAGGAAATCATCGAGCGCAATGTGCGCGCGCGCCGGCTCAAGTTCTCGACCGACGTGCAAGCCGCGGTCGCGCACGGCGACGTGCAGTTCGTCGCCGTGGGCACGCCGCCCGACGAAGACGGCTCGGCCGATCTGCAATACGTGCTGGCGGCCGCGCGCAATATCGGCCGTCACATGACCGGCTTCAAGGTGGTGGTGGACAAGTCCACGGTGCCGGTGGGTACGGCCGCGCTCGTGCACGACGCGATCGCTTCCGAGCTGCGCAAGCGCGGCGAAAGCCACATGTTCTCGGTGGTCTCGAACCCCGAGTTCCTGAAGGAAGGCGCGGCCGTCGAGGACTTCGCGCGGCCGGACCGCATCGTGCTCGGCTGCAACGACGACGTGCCCGGCGAGCGCGCGAAAGAGGTCATGAAGCGGCTTTACGCGCCGTTCAACCGCAATCACGAGCGCACGCTCTACATGGACGTGCACTCGGCTGAATTCACCAAGTACGCGGCCAACGCCATGCTCGCCACGCGTATCTCGTTCATGAACGAACTCGCGAACCTGGCCGACCGCGTGGGCGCCGATATCGAGGCCGTGCGCCGCGGCGTGGGCTCGGACCCGCGCATCGGTTACGACTTCCTCTATGCGGGTTGCGGCTACGGCGGCTCGTGCTTCCCTAAAGACGTGAAGGCGCTCATGCGCACCGCCGAGGATTTCGGCGAGCCGCTGCAGATCCTGCGCGCCGTGGAGTCCGTCAATGAAGCGCAGAAGCAGGTGCTCGCACAGAAGATCGTCACGCGCTTCGGCTCCGACCTCACGGGCCGCACGTTCGGCGTCTGGGGTCTCGCGTTCAAGCCGAACACCGACGACATGCGCGAGGCGCCGAGCCGCACGCTCATCGCCGAACTGCTCGCGCGCGGCGCCACGGTCAAGGCTTACGACCCGGTTGCGACCGCAGAGGCGAAGCGTGTTCTCGCGCTCGATCTCGCGCACGCGCCGGAACATCAGACGCGGCTGTCGTTCGTGACCGACGCGATGGAGGCCGCGGGCGAAGCGGACGCCGTTGTGATCGCAACGGAATGGAAGGTCTTCAAGGCGCCCGATTTCGAAACGCTCAAGCAGCAGTTGAAGATGCCGATCGTGTTCGACGGCCGCAATCTCTACGAGCCGTCCGCGCTGCAGGAACTCGGCATCGAGTACCACGCCGTGGGCCGCGCGAGTGCGACGCAGGCAAGCCGCGCGCGCGCCGAAACCGCCGCCACGCAGGCGCTGGCCTGAGCGCTGCCGGGCTACGCATCGCGCATGTCAAGGAAGGGAGTCACGCGACCATGATCAAGAACGTGCTCATCGTTTGCCACGCCAACGTCTGCCGCTCACCGGCTGCTGAGCAGCTCTTTCGCGAGCGTCTGCGCGAACAGCAAGGCTCAGGGGCGGAATCGTTTCAATCGGCAGGCCTGCGTGCGCGCGACGGCGACGACATGGACCCCGTGATGCAGTGGCTCCTTGCCGAGCGCGGCATGAAGGTGGGCGAGCATCAGTCGCGCCGCCTCACGAGCCGCCTCGTGCGGTCGGCCGACCTCGTGCTCGTGACCGAGCGCCGTCAGGTCGCCGCGGTCGAGCGCATTGAACCCACCGCGCGCGGCAAGGTGTACGCGCTCGGTAACTGGGAAAACTCTGATGTCAGCGATCCGCATGGGCTCCACGAGTCCGCGTATCGCAAGAGTCTTGAATTGATGGATCGTATGGTTAAGGGATGGTTGAGCCGAATATGCCAATGACAAAACTGAAACTGACGGCGGTGGTCGCGTTGAGCGTCTTCGTTTCCGCGTGCGCAACGGCGCCCGGCAACTATCTCGACACGTCGAGCCTGAAAGAAGCGCCGAACAACCAGCCGCAGCAGCAGTTCAACGTGCAGCTCATTACGCAGCAAGTCGTGCTGCAGCAGGCGCAGGCGGCGGCCACCGCGCCGAAAGCGCCGCTGCCGCCCTCGAAGTTCGCAAGCGCTGCCGACTACGTCTATCACATCGCGCCGCAGGACATTCTCGGTGTGACCGTGTTCGATCACCCCGAGCTTTCGACGCCGCAGGGCTCGACGTTCTCCACGGGCGGCAACACCACGCAGACCGTGGGTCAGGCGCTCACGCAGCCCTATACCAATGCGCTCTCGGGGCAGTCCGACCCCTACGGACAGACCGTGTCGAAGGACGGCACGATCTTCTTTCCGTTCGTGGGCCGCGTGATGGCGGCGGGCAAGACGCCCTCGCAGTTGCGTGAGCAGCTCGCGGCAGGACTCGGGCCCTACGTGAAGAACCCGCAGGTGGACGTGCGCGTGCTCGCCTATCGCAGCCAGAAGGTGCAGGTCACGGGCGACGTGAAGACGCCCGGCCCACTTTCCATGAGCGACGTGCCGCTCACGCTCGTCGACGCCATTACGCGCTCGGGCGGCACGACCGACAGCGCCGACATCAACCGCGTGCGCCTCACGCGCGGCGGCAAGCTGTACACGCTCGATGCGAACCGTATGCTCGACGGCGGCGACACGACTCAGGACGTGATGCTGCAGGACGGCGACGTCATCAATATTCCGGATCGTTCGGATAGCAGAATATTCGTGATGGGTGAAGTGAAGACGCCGACGCAGACGAGCCTGATCCGCGGCAATCTGACGATCGCCGATGCGCTCACCCAGGCGGGCGGCATTCTCGATACCGACGCGAACCCGCGCCAGATCTTCGTGATGCGCGGCATGAAGGACAACCCGACGCAGCCCGAGATCTACCGTCTCGACATGACCAAGCCCGACGCGATCATGCTTTCGTCGCAATTCCAGCTCAAGCCGCTGGATGTGGTGTACGTGGGCACGGCCGCTTCGACGACCTTCAACCGTGTGTTGCAGCAGGTGCTGCCGACCATCCAGACCGTCTTCTATCTGAAGCAGATCGCGAAGTAAGCGCGCATCCACGCGCTTGCAGGGAAGACGCAGGAGCAACACCTAAACAACGGGATTGAATCGTGACCATACAAGCCAATAGCCAGGCCGCCCCGGCGGCCCGCACCGAGGAAGAGGACGTCGTCCTCGGCCAGTTGCTGCGCGTCATCATCGACGACATCGGCTGGCTCATCGCGATCGCGGCGGCGGTGATCGCCATGGCCGTGTTTTATTGCTTCATCGCCAAGCCGGTCTATACGGCCGACACCCAGGTTCGCGTGGAGCAATCCGACTCCACGTCGCAGGCCCTCACGCAAACGCAAACGGGCGCGAACATCAGCTCCGGATCGTCGGCGGGCAGTTTGCCCACCGACGCCGAGATCCAGATGATCAAGAGCCGCAGCGTGGTCGAGCCGGTGGTCAAGCAGTTCAAGCTGAACACCACCGTCACGCCGGTCATGCTGCCCTTGATCGGCAGCCTTTCCGCACGCCTCGCGACGCCGGGCACGCCCGCGCGTCCGTGGTTCGGGCTCAGCAACTGGCTCGGCAGCTATGCGTGGGGCGGCGAGGTCATCAATATCGACTCGGTCGAAGTCACGCCCGGGCTCGAAGGCAAGAAGCTCACGCTCACCGCGCTGGACAACGACCGCTATGTGATCTCGACGCCGGACGGCGCGCGCCTGCTCGAAGGCACCGTTGGCCAGGTCGAACAGGGCGGCGGCGTGAAGCTGCTCGTGAGCAAGCTCGTGGCGCGTCCGGGCACGCGCTTCAAGGTCGTGCGGCTGAACGACCTCGACGCGATCAGCGGCTTCCAGAACGCCATCCAGGTGCAGGAGCAGGGCAAGCAAACGGGCGTGATCGACATCTCGCTCGAAGACAACGACCCCGAGCACGCGGCCACGATTGCCAACGCGGTGGCGCAGTCGTACCTGCGCGAGCATGTGGCGACCAAGCAAGCCGACGCAAGCAAGATGCTCGACTTCCTGCGCAGCGAACAGCCGCGCCTGAAGGGGGACCTCGAAAACGCCGAAGCGGCGCTCACGGCGTACCAGAGCAAGTCGGGTTCGATCAACGCGAGCGACGAAGCGAAGATCTATCTCGACGGCAGCGTGCAATACGAGCAGCAGATTTCGGCGCTGCAACTGCAGATTGCCTCGCTTCAGCAGCGATTTGGCGACCAGCACCCGGTGCTGATCGCGGCACGCCAGCAGCTCGCGCAACTGCAGGGCGAGCGCGCGAAGTACGACACGAAGTTCCGCGACCTGCCGGCCACGGAAGTGAAGGCCGTGCAACTGCAGCGTGACGCGAAGGTGGCAGAGGACATCTACGTGCTGCTGCTCAACCGCATTCAGGAGCTTTCGGTGCAGCGCGTGGGCACGGGCGGCAACGTGCATATCATCGATCCGGCGTTGCGCCCCGGCAGCCCCTCGAAGCCCAAGAAACTGCTGATCGTTTCGGCGGCGTCGCTGCTCGGCATCATTCTCGGCACGGGCTTCGTGCTCATGCGCCGCAACATGTTCAAGGGCATTGTCGATCCGGACCAGATCGAGCGCTCGTTCCAGCTGCCCGTGTACGGCCTCGTGCCGCTTTCGCCGGAGCAGCTGGCGCTCGAAAAGCGCGGCCCGGTGCGTGGCGGCTCGCGCCTGCGCGAAGTGCTCGCCAACGCGCGCCCCAAGGACCTCACGGTCGAAAGCCTGCGTAGCCTGCGCACCTCGCTGCAGTTCAGCGTGATGGATGCGCGCAATCGCGTGGTCATGCTGACGGGTTCGGTGCCCGGCGTCGGCAAGAGCTTCCTGACCGCGAACCTCGCCGTGCTGCTCGCGCATTCGGGCAAGCGCGTGCTGATGATCGACGGCGACATGCGCCGTGGCGCGCTCGAACGCCATCTGGGCGGCCCGCAGGAAAACGGCTTCTCCGAGCTGCTTTCGGGGCAGATTGCGCTGGACGAGGCGATTCGCGCGACCGAAGTGGACAACCTGCACTTCATCTCGTGCGGCCGTCGTCCGCCCAACCCTTCCGAGCTGTTGATGTCGCCGCGTCTTGGCCAGTACCTCGAAGGCCTTTCGAACCGCTACGACGTGCTGCTCATCGATACGCCGCCGGTGCTCGCCGTGACCGACGCCGCCATCATCGGCGGACATGCCGGCTCGACGTTCCTCGTGTTGCGCTCGGGCCTGCACACCGAAGGCGAAATCGCCGAGGCGCTCAAGCGTCTGCGCAATGCCGGCGTGCGCGTGCAGGGCGGTGTATTCAACGGCGTGCCGGCACGCACGCGCGGCAACTATGGCTACGGCTATGCGAACGTGCGCGAGTACCTGAGCGCATGACGTCTACCCACTTATCCAGCACAGCAAAGGAGAACACGCGATGAAAGTGACCGTGCTCGTGCCGACGTATCGGCGTCCTGACGATCTGTCGCGCTGTCTTTCGGCGCTCCTGCGCCAGCAGCGCGCGCCCGACGAAATCGTGGTGGTGGCCCGCGCCGACGACGAGGCCACGCACGCGTGCCTCGCCGAACACGTCACGCCCCGCGTGCTGAACGTGGAAGTGGCCATTGTCAAGGAGCCGGGGCAGGTGGCGGCGCTCAACCGCGGCATCGAGGCCGCGACGGGCGACGTGATCGCCATCACCGACGACGATGCCGCGCCGCGCGCCGACTGGGTCGCGCGCATTGCCGCGGCCTTCGAGTCCGACCCGAAGCTCGGCGCGCTCGGCGGCCGCGACTGGGTGCACGAAGGCGGCCGCATGATCGACGGCGAGCGCACGCTCGTGGGCAAGCTGCAGCGCTCGGGCCGCATCGTCGGCAACCATCATCTGGGTGCGGGCGGCGCGCGTGAAGTGGATCTGCTCAAGGGCGCGAACATGAGCTATCGCCGCGCGGCAATCGGCGACCGGCGTTTCGACCGGCGCCTGCGCGGCACCGGCGCGCAAACGCATAACGACATGGCGTTCAGCATGAGCGTGAAGCGCGCGGGCTGGAAGCTCGTGTACGACCCGCTCGTGGCCGTGGACCATTACCCCGCGCCGCGCCCGGGCGAAGACCCGCGCAACGCGCAGACGCTCGCCTCGATCCGCAACGCCGCTTACAACCTGCATCTGATCCTGCTCGGCCATCTCACGCCGCTGCGCCGCGAAACCGCCTGGTGGTGGTATGCGCTCGTCGGCACGCGCGTGTATCCGGGCCTCGTGCACACGGGCCTGAGCGCCGTGCGCGGCGATTCCGCGGGTGCGGCGTTCGCACGCTGGCGCGCGGTGCGCGGCGGCGCACGAGAGGCGCGCCGCGCGCTCGTTTGAGCGGCGCGGCCAACGACTATACGGAGGACCCCGAATGAGCGGTACGCAAGTCCACGTCCACCTTTTCTATGGCGCCGATCCGCGCCGCTATCGCAAGGGCGAGAATATCGGCAGCCTGTATGGCTACCATCACGCGGAATCTGCGGAATTCGCGCTTAATTACGCGCAGGACGCGAGCGAGAGCACGCCCATGCGCTTCGTGCGGCGCGGCCTGAAGGCGGCGTTCGGTTTCGACTTCATTCACGCATGGCGCAATCGCCGCGCCATTCTGCAGTCCGATGTGATCTGGACGCATACCGAGCAGGAGCATCTGGCCGTGGCGCTGGTGCTGCTGATGAACGCGAAGAAGGGCGGCGCGCGCCCGCTGCTGCTCGCCCAAAGCGTGTGGCTGCTCGACCGCTGGCCGGGCTATGGCGCGCTGCGCCGCGCGATGTACAAGCGGCTGCTCAAGCGGGCCGATCTGCTCACCACGCTCGCGAGCGAGAACGCTGCGCTGTGCGGCGAGTATTTCGGGCGCGAGGCGCGCCACGTGCTCTATGGGCTGAACACGAACGACTTTCCGCTGCGTCCGCCTTCGGAATGGAAACCGCATACGCCGGTGCGCGTGGCCGCGATCGGCAACGACCGCGACCGCGACTGGACCACGCTCGTGAGCGCGCTCGGCAACGATTCGCGCTACCAGGTGCGGATCGCCACGCGGCGGCGCATGCCGGCATCGGCGCGCGCGGACAACGTCGAAATCGTGCGCGTTTCCGGCATCAAGCAGCAGCATGCGCTCTATGACTGGGCGGACATCATTGTCGTGCCGCTTCGTCCCAACACGCACGCTTCGGGCATCACGGTGATGCTCGAAGCTGCGGCGCTCGGCAAGCCGATGATCGCAACGAAGGTCGGCGCGCTCGAAGACTACTTCGACGACAAGGCCGCGTCGTATGTCGAACCGTTCAACGCCCAGCAGTTGCGCGACGCCGCGAATGCGCTCGTGGCCGATCCGGCGCGCGCGCTCGAACAGGCGCGCGAGGCCGGCGAGCAGCTGCGTACGCGCGATCTCACGACGCAGCACTTCGCGCGCCAGCACGCGCAGCTCACGCGCGAGATGCTGCTCGAGCGCGACGCGCTCAATGGCGGCTCGATTGCGGGCGAACCCCAGGGCCGGGGCGTCGCTGCGCGCGGGATGTGATCATGGATGTCACGACCGCTATCCCTGCACCGGCGCCGCAGCCTTCGAGCCCGCAACGCGCCCGCCGTGGGGGGCTGCGCAGCCTGATGGGCCGCGATACGCTGCCGCCGCTCGCCTTGTGGGTGTTCACAGTGCTGCTGATCGGCGCGCACCAGGGCACCGTGCTCACGCTCGCGTTCCCCGTGCTTTCGATCGCGGTGGGCTTCTGGCTCTACTTCGTGAACCCGGTGCGCTATATCGGTTTCATGTGGTGGCTGTGGTTCCTGAGCCCGGAAGTGCGGCGTCTGGCCGACTACGGCAAGGGCGGCTTCACGCCCACGAGTCTTATTCAGGTCGCCCCGCTCGCCGTGACGATGATCAGCGGCATTTCGCTGCTGCGCTACTACCCGATCCTCGGGCAGCGGCGCGGCCTGCCGCTCCTGCTCGCGCTGCTCGGCATCGGCTATGGGTTCGCGGTGGGCGTAGTGGGCAGCGGCCCGGCGGCGGCCGTCTATGACCTCGCGAACTGGATCTATCCGTTCCTGATCGGCTTTCACATCATGGTGCTCACGCGCCAGTACCCCGAATGCAGCAAGACCATCATCAACACCTTCATCTACGGCATGCTCGTGATGGGCGCGTATGGTCTCGTGCAGTTCTTCATCATGCCGCCGTGGGACGCCATGTGGATGATCGGCTCGGACATGAACTCGCAGGGCGACCCCGTGCCGCTCGGCGTGCGCGTGTTCAGCACGATGAATTCGTCGGGCCCGTTCGCATTCGCGATGATGGGCGCGATGGTGTTCGTGATGGCCGCGAAGCATCGCGTGCGCTGGGTCGCAGCGGCGTTCGGCTTCTTCTCGTTCGCGCTCTCGCTCGTGCGCTCCACCTGGGGCGGCTGGGCGATCGCCATGGTCATCCAGTTGATGAAGTCGAGCAACAAGGTGCGTATTCGCATCATCGTGAGCGCGGTCGTGCTGGCGGGCGTATGCGTGCCGCTGCTCACGTTCGGTCCGGTGGCGGACCGCATGCAGCAGCGCCTGAATACGCTCGTGAATCTGAAGGACGACCAGAGCTACGAGGCGCGTAACCAGTTCTATGCCGACTTCGCAAAGAAAGCCTTCACCGACGTGACGGGCGAGGGCCTCGGCGCCACCGGCGCATCGACGAAGCTCTCAAGCAACAACGGCCAGCTCGGCCAGTACGGCAGCTTCGACAGCGGCGTGATGAACATTCCGTTCGTGCTCGGCTGGCCCGGCACGCTGCTCTATATGTCGGGTGTGATGTGGCTGCTCGTGCGCGCGGTGCGCGTGTCGTTTCGCCTGCAGGAGGACCGCTACGTTTGCGCGTGCCTGAGCCTCGCGATCTCGATCTTCGCCATGCTCGTCTTCACCAACTCGCTCGTGGGCACCGGCGGCCTGCTGCTCTTTTCGAGCGTGTTTTCCATTCTCAGCGCGGGACATTGGACGAAGCTTCAACGCCAGGCCAATGTCCGCACCACGGAGGTCTCCGATTGAGAGTCGCAATCGTCACGCATGTCGTGCGCCACAATGACGGCCAGGGCCGCGTCAATCATGAAATCGCGCGCGCCGCGCTCGACGAGGGGTTCGAGGTGACGCTGGTCGCCTCGCATGTCGCGCCCGAACTGCTTGCCCACCCGAAGGTGAAGTGGGTGAACGTGCAACCATCGCGCGCATGGCCCACCAACCTGCTGCGCCAGCAGGTGTTCGCGCTGAAGAGCGCACTGTGGCTGCGCCGCAACCGGCGCGCATACGACGTGCTCCATGTGAACGGCTTCATCACCTGGGCGCACGCCGACGTCAACACCGCGCACTTCGTGCACGGCGGCTGGGCGCGCAGCAAGTACTACCCGTTCGGTCTCACGCGCGGCGTGTGGTCCGCTTACCAGTTCGTGTACACGCGTGCCAATGCGGTGCTGGAGCGCTGGGCGTACCGGCGCTCGCGCGTGATCGCCGCAGTCTCGCGCAAGGTCGCGGACGAAATCCGCGCGTCGGGCGGCCACCCCGTGGAGCGGCTCGACGTCATTTACAACGGCGTGGACACGCGCGGCTTTTCGGCCGCGAGCGCCGACCGCGCGAAGTTCTCGCTGCCCGCCGATGCGTTCCTGCTGCTTTTCGTGGGCGATCTGCGCACGCCGCGCAAGAACCTCGGCACGGTGCTGCACGCGCTCAAGCAGATGCCCGGCAACGTGCATCTGGCCGTGGCCGGCTACCTGCCGGGCAGCCCGTATCCCGATCTCGCGCGCGAGCTTGGCATCGAGTCTCGCGTGCATTTTCTCGGCCTTGTGCGCGAGATGCCCACGCTCATGCGCTCCGTCGATACCTACGTATTTCCTTCGCGCTACGAAGCAATGAGCCTGTCGCTGCTCGAAGCGATGGCGGCGGGTTTGCCCGTCGTGACGGCGCGCACGGCGGGCGGCGCGGAAATCATCACGCCGGAGTGCGGCATCGTGCTCGACGATCCCGACGACGTGCCCGCGCTCGCCAATGCCGTGAAAACGCTCGCCACCGACACACCGCGCCGCCTCGCAATGGGCGCGGCCGCGGCCGAACTCGCCACGCAATTCGGCTGGGCGCGTATGGCTGCGCAATACATCTCGCTCTACCGGCAACTAGCCGGCGACGCAAGCGAGGCCGTGCACCGCGAAGAACCCGAGTTCGCTGCTGCGACGCTGCCGGGCGGTCAACCGCTCCAGCGCGCAGAAACCCCCTGATAACCGCATACGTGCAGAACAAGGACACGCGATGACCACACAATCCATTCAATCGCTGCAAATCGGCATGCACTGGTTTCCCGAGCGCGCAGGCGGGCTCGACCGCATGTACTACTCGCTGGTGGGCGCGCTGCCCGGTGCGGGCGTGCGCGTGCGCGGCGTCGTGGCCGGCTCGCCCAAGGTGGCCCAGGACAGCGGCGGTGCGATCCAGGGCTTCGGCTCCGCTTCGCGCTCGCTGCCGTTTCGCCTGATGGACGCGCGCCGCGCATTGCGCCGCGAGATTCGCCGCCACCGTCCCGACGTGATTTCCTCGCACTTCGCGCTGTACACCTTCCCCGGACTCGACGTCACGCGCGGCATTCCGCAGGTTTCGCATTTCCAGGGACCGTGGGCCGACGAAAGCTTCGTGGAAGGCGCGGCCACGCTGAGCCAGCGCATCAAGCACTCGCTGGAGCAGTCGGTGTATGAGCGCTCGTCGCGGCTCATCGTGCTTTCGAAGGCGTTTGGCGATATTCTCACGCGTCGCTACGGCATTTCGCCCGAGCGCGTGCGCATCGTGCCGGGCTGCGTGGATACGGCGCATTTCGACCCGGCGTGCTCGTCCGCCGAGGCGCGCCTGAGGCTCCAGCTGCCGCAGGGCCGCCCGATCATCCTGGCTGTGCGCCGCCTCGTGCGCCGCATGGGTCTGGAAGACCTGATCGATGCGATCAAGATGGTGAAGCAGCGTCATCCGGACGTGCTCCTGCTGATCGCAGGGCGCGGCCGTCTGGAGTCCGAACTGCAGCAGCGCATCGACGAAGCGGGTCTGGTCGATAACGTGAAGCTGCTCGGTTTCGTGCCTGACGCGCACCTGCCGTCGCTCTATCGCGCCGCAACGCTGAGCGTGGTGCCGACGGTCGCGCTGGAGGGCTTCGGCCTGATTACGGTGGAATCGCTTTCCGCTGGCACGCCGGTTCTGGTGACGCCAGTGGGCGGTTTGCCGGAAGCGGTGGCAGGGCTCTCACAGGACCTCGTGCTGCCGGCCACGGGTGCGAACGCGATTGCCGACGGCATCGACGGCGCGCTTTCTGGGCGCATCAAGCTGCCGGATGAAGCGGCATGCAAGGCGTATGCGCGCGAGCACTTCGACAACGCCGTGATCGCGAAGCGCGTGGCCGGTGTTTATGCGGAAGCGATTGCTACCCACTGAAGCGGGCCGTTAGACCAAAAGAAAACCGCCGCTCGGGAGAGCGGCGGTTGATGTGTAGACGAGAGAAAGCGCGCAGGGCGCGCTATTGCGTTTCGAGCACGCGTTCGCGGGCTTCGTCGTACATCCAGCGCAGCGTGTCTTCTAGGTGCTTGCGCGAGCTGTCGCCGACGATCGAGCGAAGCTTCGCGTTAGACCCGATCAACTGGCGCACCTCGTTGGCGCGCACGAAACGCGGATCGACATGCACCTCGATCTCGTAGCCGGCAATGCGCGCAAGCATGCCGAGCAGCGCGCCAAGCGTTTGACCACTGCCCGAGCAGACGTTGACAGTGACGCCGCGCGGCGCGACTTCGACAAGCCGCGCATAGGCGTTCACGACGTCGCGCACATCGGAGAAGTCGCGGGCCACGTGAAGGTTGCCAAGCGAAATCTGCTTTTCGCCGCGCGCATAGTGCTCGACGATCTTCGGGATCAGGAAGTCCGGCGACTGGCCAACGCCTGTGTAGTTGAACGGGCGCGCGATGATGATCGGCAATTGCGCCTGAAAACGCCTCGCGACGTATTCCATCGCAAGCTTGCTGACTGCGTAGTCGTTGGCGGGTTGGGGTTCGACGTGCTCGTCGATCACGCCGTTCGTGGCGTTGCCGTAGACGTTCGCGCTGCTCGCCAGCAGCACGGCGCGCGGCACGTGCTCTTGCTGCGCGAGGGCTTCGAGCAGATTGCGCGTGCCGACCACGTTCACGAGATACGTGCGCGCAACGTCGCTGTCGGCCACGTGGGCCACCGCGGCGAGATGCACGACCACGTCCGGTCGCGCGGACTCGAGCGCATGGGCGATGGCACCGCGTTCGAGCAGGTCGGCTTCGATCGCCGTGGCGCCAAACGGGAAGGCTTCGGCGCTGAGCGATTCGCCGGCCCGGACGGTGCCCCAGACACGGTAGCCGTCCGCCGCGAGGCGGGCGGCCATATAGCGGCCCGTAAAGCCGCCAATGCCCGTGATGAGCGCGCGCGGACGGCTAGCGGGATCAGAATGTGTCATGGCGTTCGTTGCGCGCAAGGTCGGCCGTGACCATCATCTGGCAGAGTTGCTCGAGCGAAGTCTGCGGCTGCCAGCCGAGCTTTTGCTGAGCCTTGGTCGGGTCGCCAATGAGCAGATCGACTTCGGCCGGGCGGTAGTAGCGCGGGCTCACGCGCACGAGCGTGCGGCCCGTGGCGACGCAAATGCCGGTTTCGCGCTCGCCCTTGCCCGACCATTCGAGCTGGATGCCGGCCGCCGTGAACGCCATCTTCACGAAGTCGCGCACGGTTTCGGTGCGGCCCGTGGCGAGCACGTAGGTGTCCGGTTCATCGGCCTGCAGCATGCGCCACATGCCTTCGACGTATTCTGAGGCGTAGCCCCAGTCGCGCTTGGCGTCGAGATTGCCGAGTTCGAGCATGTTGAGCTTGCCGAGCTTGATCTTGGCAACGCTGTCGGTGATCTTGCGCGTGACGAACTCGCGCCCGCGCAGCGGCGACTCGTGATTGAAGAGAATGCCGCTCGTCGCGAAGATGTCGTAAGACTCGCGATAGTTGATGGTCGACCAGTGCGCGAACAGCTTGGCCACGCCATAGGGGCTGCGCGGATAGAACGGCGTTTCTTCGCATTGCGGGATCGCCTGAACCTTGCCGAACATTTCGGAGGTCGAAGCCTGATAGAAGCGTGCTTTCGGATTCACCACGCGAATCGCTTCGAGCATGTTCAGCACGCCAATGCCGGTGACTTCGGCGGTCGTGGCAGGCTGGTCGAACGAGACGCCCACGAAGCTCTGGGCCGCAAGGTTGTAAACCTCCTGCGCTTGTGCGCGCTCGACGAGGCGCAGGGTCGAGCCCGCATCCGTGAGGTCGTGTTCGACGAGCTCGAGCGAAGGATGGTCGAGGATCCCCAGCTCGTTCATGCGCCAGAAGTTCACGGAGCTGGTGCGGCGATACGTGCCGGTGACGTTGTAGCCCTTGTCGAGCAGAAGGCGCGTGAGGTAGGCGCCGTCCTGGCCGGAAACACCGGTGATGATCGCTTTGCGACGTTCGTTCATGTGATGTGTCCTTGAAATAGCGAACGGGATTCAGGAATTACGATTGCGTGCTCGACTGGCGCACGCGCGCGGTGATGTCCACCGGCTTCGCCGCCGAGCGGCGGCGCGGGCCGCGCGTGAGGCGGCGCTCGAAGAGGAACCAGCTCGCACTCGCATAAGCGAGCGTGAGGACGAGCGCAATCGCGGCGCTCTCGATGCGGCCGTAGTGAAGCGGCCACACGGCATAGAGAATCGTAAGGTGAATGAGGTAGATCGTGTAGCTGATCGTGCCGATATACACGAGCACCGGGTTCGACAGCAGGCGCCGCACGATGCCTTTCGACTGCAGCGCGAACACGACGATGGAGGTGCAGAGCACGAGCGAAATGCTATAGAGCGTCGCATTCGAGAGCGGCGTGTTCATCGCGCGAAAGCGCGGGTAGTGCAGGTGCAGCCAGGCCAGCGCGCCGAGCGCCGCAAAGAACAGCACGGCGGCGGGCCACTTGAAGGGTTCGAGCGCGTTGCGGTCGCGGCGCACGAGCACGGCGAGCAACGCGCCGGCGGCCAGCAGGTCCATGCGGAACGGCGTGAGATAGTAGATCGGCCAGTACGTGTCGAACCACGGCGTCGCAACGGCGCGCAGTACAGGCACAAGCAGGATGAGCGCGGCGGCCACGAGCGCCATGAGGCGCTGCGGCAGGAACAGCACGACGAAGGGCCACACGATGTAGAACTGCTCTTCTACGGCGAGCGACCAGAGAATGTTGAGGCTGTCGTGTCCGCTCTGGCCGAGCGCGTCGCCGATATTGGTGGCGAAGAACGCATACCACGGCCAGTAGTGCGCCCAGCCGAAGCCGAACAGCAGCGACGACACCACGAGCAGCAGCACGTAAGGCGGCAGAATGCGGCGCAAGCGGCGCGCATAGAAGTAGCTGAAATACGATTGCCCGCGCGCCTTGCGCTCGAGCAGGATGCCGGTGATCAGAAAGCCGCTCAGCACGAAGAACAGGTCGACGCCCATCCACAGCGGCGCGTGCAACGCGTGCTGCGCGAACACGGCGAGCACGGCGAAAGCACGCAGACCGTCCAGCTGGACTATGCGGTGGGAATGGTCGGCGGGGGCTTGTTGATGGACCAGGCGGCTAACGGTCATCGGTTCTCCGGTGAGTTCATGCATGCACGATTACTGTGCGATTCATTCTAGAAAGAATTAAATCTTCAAAAAGCCGAAATATATTGGCATTGGATTTTTAATTTTAATTACCGGAATTTGCGCGATATGAAATACGCATGGCTGTCCGGAAATGAGGTCACGTCAAGCTGCGTAGGCCTTACAGGCTTCACGTCCCGGCTCTGGGATTTATTTCCGGCGCACTCGGAAATGGGTCATAAATACTGAATTTTTTTGAATTATTTTCCCTTTTTTGGAGGCGATTTTTCATACGGTTTGTGCGGCATGATCCAGGCAGATTGCCGTCATCAGACCGGAGGAATTGCCTTGCCGTTATCGAATCCCGATCGCCGTTTGCGCAGGACGTTGGCGCTGGCCGCGACGTGCACGTTTATCTGCACGTCTTCGGTCCAGACCATCGCCGCGCCGCAGCTCAACGTGACGACCTCGTGGATCGGCAACACCTTTGGTAATGGCCAGGGCACCTGGATGCAAATCAACGTCACGGCCATTGCCGTCACACCCGAAGGCAAGGTCTTCACCAACGCCCCGTGGGACGAGAGCGGCGCCGAGATCAGCGCGTACCAGGACGGCAAGCCGCTCGGCTTTGCCGGCGGCACGCATGGCTGGGGCGGCGGCGGTGGCAGCGCGGTGGCCGTGAATCATCGCTATCTGTATGCGGCGGTGGGCGTGGGCAACGAGAAGGGCCATCTCGTCGGCAGCGGCATCTGGCCTGCGAAGGGCAGCCAGTGGTACGGCATCACGCGCCGGCCGCTCGACGAGCCCAAACGTCCGGCCGCGTTTCAGGCTTCGCCCGATCCGCTCAATCCGCATGCGCAGCTTTCGGCGTCGTTTCTGAAGATCAACGAAGTCCCTGCGGGCACGCCTGCCGACATTGGCGGCCTCGCCGCTACGGATTCGACGCTCTACGTGAGCAACACGCCGATGAACCGCATCGAGGTGTACGACGCGAACTCGATGCAGCGCAAGACGCAATGGGACGTTGAGGCGCCGGGACGTATCGCGCTCGCGGCCGACGGGTCGGTGTGGGTGCTCACGGGGAGTGGCGCGGGCAAGGGCGCTGCCCAGCCGCGCGTGGCGCATTACTCGGCAGATGGCAAGCGCCTCGACGACACGCTCGCGCTGCCCGACGATGCGGTGCCCGTGGATCTCGCGTTCGATCCGCAGCAACGCTTGCTGATCGCCGATAACGGGCCACGCCAGCAGATTCTGATCTTCACGCGCAACGGCAAGACGTGGACGCAGAGCGCCACGCTTGGCGAACGCGGCGGCATCTTCTCGGGTGTCGCGGGCAGGCCGGGGCCGGGCCGGTTCAATGGCCTGACGGGCGTCGGCACCGATGCGCGCGGCAACATCTACGTCTCGACCAACGGCGTGGGGCCGCAGCACGATGGCAGCATCGGCGCAGGCCTTGGCGCGACGCTGGAGGCGTATACGCCCGCAGGCAAGCGCCTGTGGAACCTGGAAGGCCTGCTCTTCGTAGATGGCGCCTGGGTGGACCCGCAGCGCCCCAACAGCGTTTATACGGGCAACAAGCGCTTCGAACTTGATTTGTCGAAGCCAGCAGGGCAGGACTGGAAATATGTCGGATTCCTGTCTAATCGGTTCCGCTATCCCGACGACCCCGTTTTTCACACCGATCAGTGGCCGGGTCTGCCGACCGCGCGCGTGTTGGATGGACACACGTTCCTGTTCCTGACCGACATGTATGCGGACCACCTGAAGATCTATCGCTTCGACGCGCAGCGCGACGGCGAGACCGCGATTCCCTCGGGCTTCATCGCGGGGCGCGGCCGCGGGGTGCAGAACGTGCCGAACGCGCCAACCGTGCCGTCGGCCGGCGACTGGATCTGGCGCGACACGAACGGCAACGGCGCGTTCGACGCCGACGAATTCACGCGCAATCCGGGCCGCGATCACCTTGCAGGCGGGTGGGGCTGGTGGATCGACACGCGCGGCGACATCTGGCGCGCGCGCGACGACAAGGGCATCTGGCGCTTTCGCTTTGGCGGTCTCGATGCGAAGGGCAACCCGATCTACTCGTACGACAAGCTCGACAAGTACGCGATTCCCGCGCCGTTTACCGAGGTGCATCGCGCGATCTACGAACCGCAGACCGACACGCTCTACGTGACGGGCTACACCGCCGACGCGCCGCACGATCCCGGCTTCTGGAAGGAAGCGGGGCGTGTGCTGGTGCGCTACGACAAGTGGTCGAGCGCTCACCCCGAGCAGCGCTACATGCTGCGCCTGCCGTGGGACCCGAAGGCGAAGCCGCCTGTCACGCCCGCAGGGCTCACGGTGGAAGGCCAGTACATGTTCGTGGTCGAGCCCGCGGGCAACGTGCACGTGTACGACAAGGACAGCGCGAAGGAGATCGGCACCTTCGGCCCGGGCGCGGAAGTGGGCAATACCTCGGGTTGGGTCGACGTGCCGTTCGGCATCACCGCGCATCGCGAAGCAAACGGCGAATACCTCGTGTTCGTCGAGGAAGACGCGCGCGGCAAGGTCCTCATGTACCGCTGGAAACCGGCCTGACCCTCACGGGCCACGCAACTGGATACCTAATGGATAAAGGAATACTGCGCAACGTCGCAATCAATCTGTTCGGTCTCGTGCTGCCGACCTTCGTGTCGCTCGTCACGGTGCCTTCGTATATTCGCCTGCTCGGCGTGGAGCGCTACGGCGTGATCGCGCTCGTGTGGACCTTGATCGGCTACTTCAGCGTGCTCGATCTCGGCATGAGCATGGCCGCGCAGAACCAGATCTCAAAGGCGTATGCGTCCAAAGATGCCGATGCGTGCGAGCGCGTGTTCTGGAGCGCGTTCTGGCTGAACTTCACGACCGGCGCGATCGGCGGCCTGCTGATCTATTCGGGCGGCGCGCTCTATACCGCGTATTTCACGCACGTCACGCCCGAACTGCGCCACGAGGTTTATCTCGCACTGCCCTGGCTCGCCGTGGCGATTCCGGTGGCGAATGTGTCGTGGGTGTTCGCGGGCGCGATCAACGGTGCGGAGCGATTTGGCATCTACAACACGAACCAGACGCTCGGCACGTTCCTGTTCCAGCTGCTGCCGCTTGCCGCCGCCTGGGCCTACGAGCCGAATCTGCAGACCGTGCTTGCCGCCGCCGTGTTCGCGCGTCTCGCGGCCGCCATCCTGCTTGGCCGCTCCGCGCTGCGCGTACTCGGCATTCGCAAGGTGCGCGGGCCGCGCCTCGATACCTCGAAGGCGCTCTTCAATTTCGGCGGCTGGATGCTGGTTGCGAGCGTCACCACGATGGTCGCGGACTCGCTCGACCGCATGATGCTGGGCGCGGGCCTCGGCGCGCGCTTCGTCACTTATTACACCGTGCCGCAGAACCTCGTCACGCGCCTGAACATGGTGCCCAATGCGCTCGTGCGCACACTGTTCCCGCGCCTCTCGGCACTCGGTCGCGAGCATGCGGATGAAATCGCCGCGCAGTCGCTGCAATTTCTCAATGCCGTGTTCACGCCCATCGCCATCGGCGCGATCGTCGTGCTCGCGCCCTTCCTGCATGCGTGGGTGGGGCCCGTGATCGCCGAGCATGGCGCGCCGGTTGGACGCGTGCTGATCATCGCCGTGTGGCTCGTCGGGCAGGCGGGCGTCACGCGTATTCTCATCCAGTCGCAAAACAATCCTGCCGCTGCCGCACGCGTGGGGATCGTGGAATTGCCGCTCTTTGCGGGCCTGCTGTGGCTCGGCATTTCGCGTTTCGGTTTGCCGGGCGCAGCGGCCGCCGTGCTGTTTCGCGCACTGTTCGACTACGTCGTGCTGTTGTGGCTGTCGCGCATTCATAGCCGCACGATCATCGTCGATATGTTTGCACACCTGAGTTTTCTTGCCACGGCGCTCGCTCTCGCGTGGTGGCTGCCGGACGCGCTGTACGCCATTGGCGCCGGTGTCGTGCTGGCGCTCGGCAACGTGGTGTGGTCGGTAGCGACCACGCCCATGCTGCGCGGCTACGCCCGCTCCCTTCTCTTTCGACTGAATTCACGGAAAAGCGCATGAGTCACGAACTGATCGACGAAGCGGCGCCGTCCGAAAGCGCCGCCGCGCCCATTCAACGGCGCGACGCCACCGAACCGCGACGCGCCGAAACGGGCGCTGTCATGCCGCTGCGTCCCTTGCGGCCAGCCTTCGCCGCGGGCCGCGCGCCGCGCGTGGCCATCGTGCACGACTGGCTCGTGACCTACGCGGGCGCGGAGCGTGTGCTCGAGCAGATCCTGGCCTGCTTTCCCGACGCGGACCTGTTCTCGGTCGTCGACTTCGTCGATGCGAAGGACCGCACGTTCCTGCGCGGCAAGCGTGCCACGACCTCTTTCATTCAGAAGCTGCCCGGCGCGCGCAAGCGATATCGCGCGTACTTGCCGTTCATGCCCCTCGCCATCGAGCAACTCGACGTGTCGGGCTACGACGTGGTGATTTCGAGTAGCCACGCGGTAGCCAAGGGCGTGCTCACGGGACCGGACCAGTTTCATATCAGCTACGTGCATTCGCCGATCCGCTATGCGTGGGATCTCCAGCATCAGTACCTGCAGGAGTCGAGCCTCACACGCGGCCCGAAGTCGATGCTCGCGCGCCTGATCCTGCACTACATCCGCAACTGGGATGTACGTACGGCGAATTCTGTGGACCAGTTCGTCGCCAATTCGGAGTTCATCGCGCGCCGCATTCAGAAGGTGTACCAGCGCCAGGCCGAGGTGGTGTACCCGCCCGTGGATGTCGACGCGTTCGAGCTGGAAACGCAGAAGGAAGACTTCTATGTGACCGCCTCGCGACTCGTGCCGTACAAGAAGATCGACCTGATCGTCGAGGCGTTCTCGCGCATGCCCGAGCGACGTCTCGTGGTGATCGGCGACGGCCCCGACATGAACAAGGTGCGCGCGAAGGCCACGCCTAACGTGGAAGTGCTCGGCTATCAGCCGTTCGCGGTGCTGCATGACCGCATGCGGCGCGCCAAAGCCTTCGTGTTCGCGGCGGAAGAGGACTTCGGTATTTCCGTGGTCGAGGCGCAGGCTTGCGGCACGCCTGTAATTGCCTTCGGGAAGGGCGGCGCACTCGAAACGGTGCGCGACACCGGTTCGCGGCCCACGGGCATCTTCTTCGAAGAGCAAAACGCGGACGCGATCATCGCGGCCGTCGACTCGTTCGAAAGCGATCCGGGGCGATTCCGAGCCGAGGATTGTCGCGCGAACGCCGAGCGCTTTTCTTCGCGGCATTTCCGCGAGCAGTTCTTCGCACGCGTGGCGAAGGCGGTGCCGGCGATCTCGCAGGCGGGCTCCGCGCACGGCGCGCCGCCGTTTGAAGTCGATGCGGACGCAACGGAATCGCCGCGAGTACTCGCGATCGACCAGAGCGGCGTGCTGGGCGGCGCCGAGCTATCGCTGCTCGAAGTGGTGAAGGGCTTGCGCTCGCGTATCGACGTGCTGCTCTTTAACGACGGCCCCTTCAGGGAGGCGCTCGACAAGGCAGGCGCGCGCGTGGAGGTGCTCGATTCGGGGGCATTGAGCAAGGTGCGGCGCGATGGCGGTGCAGCGCCGCGTCTCGGTGTGCTCGCGGGCATTGCCGCGCTCGTGCGCGAGACGCGCCGCCGCGCCCGTGAAGCTGACGTGCTTTACGCCAACACGCAACGCGCCATGGTGATTGGCGTGCTTGCGGGCAAGTTGGCGCGTAAGCCGGTGGTTTGGCATTTGCGCGACATCGTGAGCGACGAGCACTTCGGCCGCGTGCAGCGCGCCGTGATCAAGGGCTGCGCGAAGCTGGGGCTCGCGCATGTGATTGCGAATTCGCATGCTTCGGCGAAGGTGTTTGCACAACTCACGCGGTTCGATGCGAAGCGAATCGATGTCGTGCATAACGGGGTGGATGAATCGCCGTTCCGTGCGCTTGCGCGTGTGCCTCAGGCGCAATTGCGCGCGCAGATCGGGTTGCCCGAGGACGCGTTCCTCGTTGGCGCGTTTAGCCGGCTTGCGCGCTGGAAAGGGCAGCATGTGCTGCTCGAAGCGTTGCTCGATGAGCCGCGGGCGCATGCTGTGTTTGTGGGGGCGCCGCTGTTTGGCGAGGACGCCTATGCGGCGGAGTTGCGTGCGTTTGTCGATGCGAATGGGTTGCAGGCGCGTGTGCATTTTCTTGGCTTCCGGCATGACATCGCGGCGTGTATGCGTGCTGTCGATGTGATCGCGCACACGTCTATTACGGCTGAGCCGTTCGGGCGCGTGGTCGTGGAAGGCATGCTCGCGCAGCGGCCGGTTGTGGCTTCGCGTGATGGTGGTGTGACCGAGATTGTCGAGCACGGTAAGAGTGGGTTGCTCTGCACGCCTGCCGATGCGAAGGAACTGGCTGCGACTATCGGCAGGTTGCATGATGATGCGGGTTTGCGTGAAGCGCTTGCCGCGCAAGGGCTCGCTACTGCGCGCGAGCGGTTTGGGAAGCAGCAGTATGTCGAGGCGGTCGAGCGGGTGCTCGATGGTGTTGTTGCGCGGGGGAAGTGAAGGGTTTTTGGCTCCTTGCCGCTTTGGCGTTTCCTTGTGTTCGCGTCGGTATGCCAGCGTTGCCCCTGTGCGGGGCCGCACCTACTTTTCTTTGCAGCGGCAAAGAAAAGTAGGCAAAAGAAAGCCGCTCAAACCGCTAGCGCCTGCCACAGTTCACATCGCGCCACCAAGGGTTAATGGCTCCGGAGCGTCTGTCACCTCGCACCATTCTCGTTAGTGACAAAGGGCTTGTCCGTTCCCGCTGCTCGCTACGCGCGCTGCGGTTGGGTCTGCACGGGAAACCAGGGGGCATTGTCATGCGGTAACGCAATGCAAACGCACCACTGGTTTTAGGTTATGCGCTTCGGCGCGCGTAGCGCCGCCGGAAGGATGAGCGCCTTGTCACTCAGTTCAGTGGTGCGAGGTGCCAGACGCTCCGGAGCCATTAACCCTTGGTGGTGCGATGTGAACTGTGGCAGGCATTAGCGGTTTGAGCGGCTTTCTTTTGCCTACTTTTCTTTGCCGCTGCAAAGAAAAGTAGGTGCCGCCCCGCACAGGGGCAACGCTGGCATACCGCCGCGAAAACAAGAAAAGGCCAAAGCGCCAGGGACCCACGATCAAACGGCGACCCGCCTCCTAAGCCGCGCGGCAGCATTCAGCGCAGGCCGCTCGAAGAGCCGATAGAACACCCAGGCAACAGGAATCACGGCGAGGGTAAAACCGAACGACGGCCAGATCGAAGTCTGCAACTCGGAGCGGAACAACAGCGATCCGAGCAGCACGAACAGTGGCAAATGGATGAGATAGAGCGAGTAGCTGAAATCGCCGAGTTTGGAGAACAGCAGGTGGAGCGCGCCAGGAGAAGCGGGCTGCGCAAGCGCCTTCACGAGATAGCACGCAAACGCACAGGCCCAGAGCTGGAACGCGCCAAACTGGCCAAAGTGAAACGCCACGCATCCGGCCACGGCGAAAAGCGCCGCAGCGGGATAGGCAAACCGGAACCCGGAAGACCCACGCAAGCGCACTTCGGCGATCCATGCGCCGAGCACCCACGAGAACCAGTACGACGTGAAGACGACGACGTCATGCCGCTCCAGCGTCAAAGCAGACACGACATTAACGAGCGCCACGGCAGCAAGCACAACATTCAGCCCAAACCGCCGGCGCGCAGCGAAAAGCAGCGGATAGAGCAGGTAAAACTGCACTTCGAGCGAAAGGGTCCAGAGCGCGCCGTTAGAGCCATACGTCTTACCGGCCACGCCCTGCAGAGAAAACAGATTGACGAAGAAGTCACGCACCCCGATGCCATTGATCTTGTGGCTCACAGGAAAGAGCGAGAGGCTGACCGAATCCACAGCCAGCGTGAGCAGCAACGCCGCGAGCAGCACCGGATAAATGCGCACGAAACGGCGCAACCAGAACTGCCGCGCGTCGAGCCGGAAATTGGGGTTTGCATTCAGGCGCGCGGCGCCGCTGCGGTGAATGCAATACCCGCTGATGACGAAAAAAATCGGCACGCCCGCCGATCCCCAGGCAATGGGAAACGTAAGCCACGCGGCGATCGTGCCTGGGCTCGCGAGGCTCGCGTGCAGCTGGTGAAACGCACCCATGCCGATCCAGGTCACCTGACGGCAATGGAAATAGGCCACCAGCAAGGCCGCAAAGCCGCGCAGCGCCTCGATCAGTTGATCGCCTGCAAGCTCGCGCGCCGCGGTCGCGGGCCGCGCTGCAGGGGACACCACAGCGCCGGGAAGCGCGGACGCAGGCGGCATGGCGGTTTGGAGTACGGGATCGCTCATCGGTGTCAGCCGGTCCTTGGGGAGAGTACCCGGCGATCTTAGAGGCGCGCGCGCGAGTGAAGTAAGCAAAAGATTTTCAAAATGTATTCGAGCGGTTAAGAGAAATGGAGAAATAAATGGATTGAAAATCAAAGCGGTTTATTTGTGGAATTTGAAATGCTAGTTTGTGTGTGATCGACTATGGTCGCTGGAGAATCCGATGAACCTGCACTTGCTGGCCGGCGTGGCCGTGCTGTTGATACTCGTGGGGGTATCCGCATATCGTGAGGCCTTGCGCAATGAGCCAATCCGGCGCACACGCACGCGTTCCGGCGCGTTGCCGCCCGCCGATGAAGCGGAGTAGACTGCGCCCGAACGAGACGCGTCACCGACACAAGCCGGATCAGGAAATTCATGCCGATTCGCTCTAAATTATTCAGAATGAATGGAAATAATTTCCGGTGTTAAGTTGGAATCTTACAATCTGAATTTATTGGCCTTTTTTATTCTTTAAAAGGCGGTAAACAATCTTGTTCAATACAAGAATCTGCCAGGGCAGAACCTCGGGGAAGTCGGCTTGCCTCGCTGCGAGACCGAGACTCAAACGAACGATCTGGGAATGGACATCATGCTCAAAGTAACCAAAGCGGTATTTCCTGTTGCAGGCCTGGGGACGCGCTTCTTGCCCGCCACCAAGGCGAGCCCCAAGGAAATGCTGCCGGTCGTCGACAAGCCGCTCATTCAGTACGCGGTGGAAGAGGCGATCGCTGCGGGGATTACCGAAATGATCTTCGTGACCGGCCGCAGCAAGCGCGCGATCGAAGACCATTTCGACAAGTCGTACGAGATCGAATGCGAACTCGAAGCCCGCAACAAGCAAAAGCTGCTCGACCTCGTTCGCAGCATCAAGCCGGCCAATGTGGACTGCTTCTACGTGCGCCAGGCCGAGGCGCTCGGTCTGGGCCACGCCGTGCTGTGCGCGGAAAAGCTCGTGGGCGGCTCGCCGTTCGCCGTGATCCTGGCGGACGACCTGCTCTACAGCCCCACGCCGGTCATGAAGCAGCTCGTGAACACGTTCAATCACTATCACAGTTCGGTGATCGGTGTGGAATCGATCGCGCGTGAAAACAGCGCGTCGTACGGCATCGTCGATGGCCGCGAGTGGGAAGAGGATGTGTTCAAGCTGTCGGGCATCGTCGAAAAGCCGGCGCCGGAAGCCGCGCCCTCGAATCTCGGCGTGGTGGGCCGCTATGTGCTGATGCCCACGATTTTCGACCATCTGCGCGCGCTGAAGCCGGGTGCAGGCGGCGAGCTGCAGCTTACAGACGCATTGCAGTCGTTGCTCACCGAAGAGCAGGTGCTCGCGTACCGCTATATGGGCACGCGTTTCGACTGCGGCAGCAAGCTCGGCTACCTCAAGGCAACGGTGGAGTTCGCGCTGCGCCATCCGGAGGTGAAGGACGAGTTCGAGGCGTATCTGCAAACGCATCTGCCGGCCGCGCTCGCTGCTGCGGCATAACAACGCCGCAGCGGCGCAACCACGCTACGGGGTCATTCGAAGCGCGCGGGCTCAGTGCCCGCGCGCTTTTTGCACATCTTGCCTTCCTCCCCAACGACCTCCTGGCATGGCTATGCGCTTGCGCCCGGAGAGATTTGCAATCGTCATCGGTGTATAACGATTCTGGCGGGCACGCCGAATGCGCACAACGTTTCGTTTGTGTTCGCGCTGCGCCGTTGGCCGCATCGTGCGGTGGCGATGCTGCATGAATATCCCAACGATTCTTGTATGGCATGCCGGGCTGGTTTGGTGCGCGCAATTGCGGTGATTCAACGCGCGTGCGGGCGCCAGGATCCAGTCACAGGTACGCGCTTCACGAAGGAGAAACCGGCCATGACCAGGCACCTTCCCGTGGCAGGCAGCGAACATCCCGCGCCCGCTGGCGCGCAGTGCGTCGGCGCGTGCGACCCGGCGGAGCGCTTCAAGATCGTGTTGATCCTGCGGCGTCAGGCGTCGCCTGAATTTCACGAGCTGGTGAACCGGCTCACCGCCAACGACCCCGCCGCCAAGCCGGTTTCCCGCGAAGAGTATGAGCGGCGCTTTGGCGCCAGCGCGGCGGATATCGAGCGTGTCGAACAGTTCGCGAAGGCGCACGGCCTCGCCGTGGACCACGCCGACGCCTCGGCGCGCCGGGTCGTGCTCTCGGGCACGGTGCAGCAGTACAACGCCGCCTTTGGCATCGACCTGCAGCGTTTCGAGCATCAGGTCGGCAAGACCACGCATCACTTTCACCAGCCGAGCGGCCCTCTGCATTTGCCGCAAGACATGCACGAGGTCGTCACCGCCGTCGTGGGGCTCGACAATCGCGCGAAGGCGCAGCCGCACTTTCGCTTCGTGCCGACGAGTCTCGCCAATGCGCCGGCTGCTGGCGCACCCATCCGTCCGCCCATCCGTGCCGCGCGCGCGGTGACCCGGTCGTTCACGCCTTTGCAGCTTGCGGAGCTTTACAGCTTTCCCGCAGGCGACGGCAGCGGCCAGTGCATTGCAATCGTCGAAATGGGCGGCGGATACGACACGGCGGACCTCACCGCGTATTTCAAGGCACTGGGCGTGAGCGCGCCGCGCGTCGAGGATGTGTCTGTCGATCAGGCGACGAACGCGCCGACCGGCGACCCCAACGGGCCCGACGCCGAAGTTACGCTCGACGTGGAAATCGCGGGCGCGCTGGCTCCCGGGGCGCTCATTGCCGTGTATTTCGCGCCGAACAGCGAGGCCGGTTTCGTGGATGCGGTGAGCGCGGCGCTGCACGACAGCCAGCGCAAGCCATCGGTCATCTCGATCAGCTGGGGCGCGCCGGAGTCGGCGTGGTCGCAGCAAACGCTCGGCGCGCTGAACGACGCCATGCAAACGGCCGTTGCGCTCGGCGTGACCGTGTGTGCGGCCTCGGGCGACAGCGGCTCATCGGACGGCGTGGGCGACGGCGCCGATCATGTTGATTTCCCCGCGTCGAGCCCTTATGCGCTCGGCTGCGGCGGCACGCACATCGCGGCGTCGAACGGACGCATCTCGCAAGAGACCGTGTGGAGCGACGGCGAAAACGGCGCGACCGGCGGCGGCGTGAGCGCGACGTTCGCGCTGCCGGACTGGCAAAAGGGCTTGCGCGTCGTGCGTGGCAGCGGCGGGGCCGGCGCGCTGGTGCGGCGCGGCGTGCCCGATGTCTCAGCCGATGCCGACCCAGCCACGGGCTACGCGGTGCGCGTGGCCGGCGCGGATACGGTGGTGGGCGGCACGAGCGCTGTCGCGCCACTGTGGGCTGCGCTGATCGCGCGCATCAACGCGGCGCGCGGCACGCCCGTGGGCTTCGCGAACGCGAGGCTCTATGCGCAGCCCGGCGCCTTCAACGACGTGACGAGCGGCAGCAATGGCGACTTCTCCGCGGCGCCCGGCTGGGACGCCTGCACGGGCCTCGGCACGCCGGTCGGCAGCAAGGTGGCGGCGGCACTCGGCTCGACGTAGGATGAGCGCGGCGCGTCGCCCCGGTGAGAAGGAAATGGCGATCGCATGCGAGTTGCATGAAAGGTTGCCATTCGAAGTTGCATTCACGGTCTCAAACGCGAACACACAGAAAGTGGAGACGACATGAACGACGAAGCGCAGTCCACCAAGGGCAACGGCGGCGCTCAAGGGGCCAGCCCCGCGAGCGGCAACGGCAAGCATCGCTCCCAGGCCGACCAGCCGTGCTTCGATCCCACCGCTTACGGCAACGGTCCCGACGACTTCGTCACCGACGTAACCGAGAACGCCGCGATCACGCACCACGCCATTCAGATCGGCAAGGAAGTCATCGCCTATACGGCTACGGCCGGTCATCTCGTGACGGTCGATCCGAGCAGCTCGCAGCCCAATGCCAAGATGTTCTACGTGGCGTTCACGAAGGACGGCGTGCAGGCGCAGGACCGTCCCGTCACGTTCTTCTACAACGGCGGGCCGGGCTCGTCATCCGTGTTCGTGCTGCTCGGCTCGTTCGCGCCCAAGCGCATCAAGACCTCGATGCCGGGCTTCACGCCGCCCGCGCCCTATACGCTCGAAGACAATCCGGACAGCCTGCTCGACAAGAGCGACCTCATCTTCATCAATCCGGTGGGCACGGGCTATTCGGCCGCGATCGCGCCGCATCACAATCGCGACTTCTGGGGCGTGGATCAGGACGCGGATTCGCTCAAGCAGTTCATCAAGCGCTACCTCTCGGCGAACGATCGCTGGAATTCGCCGAAGTTTCTCTACGGCGAATCGTATGGCACGGCGCGCAGTTGCGTGCTCGCCTACCGGCTGCACGAGGATGGCGTGGATCTGAACGGCATCACGCTGCAGTCGTCGATACTCGATTACACGCAAAGCGGCAATCCGGTGGGCGCGCTGCCCACGGCGGCCGCCGACGCCTGGTACCACAAGCGCCTTGGCGTGACGCCCGCGCCGAAGGACCTGCAGGCGTTCGTCGCGCAGGTCGCGCAATTCGCGCGCACCGATTATCTGCAGGCGCTGTCGAAGTTTCCCGATCCCAGCGACAAGGGCATTCCGGCCACGCTGAAGACGCTGTCGCAATACACGGGCATCGACACGCAAACGCTGGAGTCGTGGAATCTCGACATCGCCTCGTACGACAGCCGCGGCAATTCGCTATTTCTCACCACGCTCATGAAGGACAAGGGCGTGGCGCTCGGCTCGTACGACGGCCGCGTGACTGCCATCGACACGGGCATTGCCGGCAATATCGACCCCAACTCGGGCGGCAACGATCCCACCATGACGGCGGTGAGCGGCGTGTATACGGCGATGTGGAACAGCTACCTGAACGAGCAGCTGAAGTTCCGCACGAACTCGTCGTTCACGGACCTGAACGATCAGGCATTCAAGAACTGGAACTTCGGCCATATCGATCCGACGGGCGCGCAAAAGGGCGTGGATGCACAGGGCAATATCGTGCTCTACACGGCCGGCGACCTGGCGGCGGTGATGGCGCTGAACCCGGATTTGCGCGTGCTTTCGGCGAACGGCTACTACGACTTCGTCACGCCGTTCTACCAGACCGTGATCGACTTGCAGAAGATGCCGCTCCTCGACCAGAAGGTGCGCGACAACCTGAGCGCACGCTTCTATCCGTCGGGGCACATGGTGTATCTCGACGCCGGCTCACGCACGGCGCTCAAGGCCGATCTCGCGAAGCTCTATCAGGTCGCCGTGACGGACCGCCCCGCGGTGGCGCGCATCCGCGCCCTCCAGCGCATGAGCACGATGAGCACCATGCATCATTGAGGCGGGGGCGCGCGCTGTCATCGCGTGCGCCCTTGCGCCATGGCTTCGAGGCACGCGCGCGCGTCGCCCTGCACGAGGCGCGCCGCGCACGCGATCATCAGGTTCTTGGCGAGGCCGAAATCTTCCACCAGATAGCCGCGTTCGCATACGCGCCCCTGCGCGTCGGGCACCGAAGGCACGCGTTCGATGAGCGTGCCCTGGTCGGACGTGTAGGCCCAGACTTCCTTGCCTAGTGCGGCTGCATAGCCAATCTCGAAGGCGGTGCCGGAGTCGGGCTCGCCGGGGCCGCGAAAGTCGTTCACATTTGCCATCACGATATCGGCGGCGCGGATCGCTTCGACGTTCGCGCGATAGATCCACGCGGCGAGGCGCGGGCCGTCGAGGTCCGGCGGCACTTGCGCGTCGAGCGGATAGACGCCCTCGAAGCCATATTCCGCACACGCAGAGACGAGGCGGGCGCCGTGCTCGAGCGCGTCGCGCCGGAAGACGTCGAAGCCGGCGAGATACACGCGCGGGCGGCGGGGCAGCGGGGTGGAATTCATGGCGCGCGGTTCTCCATGCAAGCGGTGCGTCGAGAGCGAGTTCGACGATTCTAGCGCCAGGTCCCGGGGCAGCGGCGTTTCGGGCGTATTCCCGTTACTTACAAACAGTTGACAGCAATTGTTGCGTCTCGCTACGATGATGCGCTTTGCATGCTATCGTGCGGCGTTGCGCGCCGTGCAACTGCGCGCAATTTGTTGTGGGCGCAACGTATTGGGGACAAACCTCGGGGGATAAACCTCGGGGTTGATACCCGGCCGATGCGCCCTCGTTTTCCTTGGCCCTTGTCGTTTGCGGCGTGGGCTTCGCACCATGTTGGAGACCATGAATACGATCGCCGGCGGCCAGTCGAAGGCCGCACTACACAATCTCGAAGCGGGCGCCTATTCCAAGGCGACGCTGCGCCTGTTGCCGTTTCTTTTCCTCTGCTATGTGGCCGCGTATCTCGACCGCGTCAACGTAGGCTTCGCCAAGCTGCAGATGCTGAGCGACCTGCAGTTCAGCGAAACCGTGTACGGTCTCGGCGCGGGCATTTTCTTTATCGGCTACTTCTTCTTCGAAGTCCCAAGCAATATTCTCATGCACCGCGTGGGCGCGCGCGTGTGGATCGCGCGCATCATGATTACGTGGGCCGTGCTTTCGGCGGCCACGCTGCTCGTGAAGACGCCCACGCAGTTCTATTTCGTGCGCTTCCTGCTGGGCGTGGCCGAGGCCGGCTTCTTCCCTGGCATCGTGCTCTATCTCACCTACTGGTTTCCGGCCGCGCGCCGCAGCCGCATGAACGCGCTCTTCATGATCGGCATTCCGATCGCGGGTGTGCTGGGCGGCCCGCTTTCGGGCTGGATTCTCTCGGCGTTCACCGGCACGAACGGCTGGGCGGGCTGGCAGTGGCTTTTCCTGATCGAAGCAGTGCCTTCGCTCGTGCTGGGCGTGATCACGCTCTTCTATTTGCCTAACGGCATTCGTGCGGCGAAGTGGCTATCGGACGACGAGAAGGCCGCGCTCGAACGCAATATCGAGCAGGACCAGGCCGGCAAGGGCCACGCATCGATCGGCTCGGTGTTCGCCAATGGCCGCGTGTGGCTCATGGCCGTGATCTACTTCTGCTGCATGATGGGCCTCTACGGCATCAGCTTTTATCTGCCCACGCTCATCAAGGCGAGCGGCGTGAAGAGCGCGCTCGACGTGGGCCTGCTCACCGCCATTCCGTACGCGTGCGCGGTGTTCAGCATGCTGTTCGTGGCGAAGAGCGCCGACCGCACGGGCGAGCGCCGCTGGCACTTCGCCATCGCTTCGCTGGCTTCGGCACTCGGCCTGTATTTCAGCACCGTGTTCGGCAACAACGTGCCGCTCGCCATGCTTGCGCTCTCGGTGGGCGCGGCTGGCATGCTCGCCACGATGCCCGTGTTCTGGACCTGGCCGAGCGCGATTCTCGCGGGCGGTTCGGCCGCCGCCGCCATCGGCATGATCAACTCGATCGGCAATCTCGCGGGCTTCGTGAGCCCTTCGATCATCGGCTGGATGAAGGACGCGACGCAAAGCACGAATGCGGGCATGTACTGTGTTTCGGCGGCCATGGTGCTGGGCGCGGTGCTGGCGCTGCTGCAGCCGAAGAAGATCGTCAACGGCTGATGGCGTTTGCCGCGAAGATTGTGCGGCATTGAGCAAGAAAAGCAGCGGCAAGGTCCGCTGCTTTTTTTTCGTCGTCGGCTTAACATCTCGGGAAAGCCCTGGTATTTCCCGCATGTTGCGCGATGATCGATTCTGGCGACATATGTAGGCTTTGAATGCGCAAGACAACGATACGCGAGTAGAGGACCGACTGATGAACGCACTGAAGCTGCTGTCGCTGGCTTGCTGGTCCATCGCGGCATGCATTGCGCTGCTGCAGCCGGCGGCCGCCCAGGTCGCACAGCCCACGCTCGACAAGATCCGCGCGGCAAACATCATCGCCGTTGGGTATCGCGAGACTTCGGTCCCGTTCTCCTACGTGATTGGCGACAACCAGGTGATCGGCTTTTCGCAGGACATCTGCAACAAGGTGATCGACGCGGTCAAGCTCAGGACGAAGCGCCCGAATTTGCAGGTGCATTTCATTCCCGTCACTTCGCAAAACCGCATTCCGCTCGTGCAGAACGGCACCGTGGATCTGGAGTGCGGCGTCACGACGAACCTGAAGGCGCGCGAGGCTCAGGTGAGCTTTTCCAATACGTTCTTCATTGCGACCACGCGCCTGCTCACGCACAAGAATTCGGGCATTCACGACTTTCCCGATCTCGCGGGCAAGACGGTGCTCACGAACCAGGGCACGACGTCCGAGCGCATCCTGCGGCGCATGAACCTCGACAAGCAGATGAACATGCGCATCATCAGCGCGCGCGACTATGCCGAGGGGCGCGCCACGCTCGAGTCGGGGCGCGTCGTGGCCTACATGATGGACGACGTGCTGCTCGCCGGTACGCGCTCGCTCACGCAGAAGCCGTCCGAATGGGTGATCGTGGGTACGCCGCAATCGTTGGAGGCGTATGCGTTCATGATGCGCAACGGCGACCCCGAATTCCGGCAACTCGTGAACGACACGATGGCGGGAATCATGAAGAGCGGCGAAATCAACGCAATGTACGCGAAGTGGTTCGAGAAGCCGGTGCCGCCCAAAGGCGTGAATTTCGCGTTTCCGATGAGCGAGCAATTGCGCGCGCTCTATGCCGCGCCGAACGATCGCGCGTTCGACTAAGCGCCGCGTGCGTGTGCGAACCATGAGATGATCTCGTTCCTGGCGCGGCGGGCGGCGTGGATTCAAGTGCATGAATGAGTCCTGGCCGCTGATGCACGCGATGAATCGATTAATAGGTAAAGAGCAGGATCAAGCGGGAGCGGACATGCAAGAAAACGGCAGCACAGTGGTGATCGTTGGGGCAGGGCATGCGGGCGGCAACGCCGCGGCGCTGCTGCGGCAATATGGATTCGACGGCCGCGTGGTGCTGGTTGGCGAAGAACCGGTGCCGCCCTATCACCGGCCGCCGCTCAGCAAGGCCTATTTGAAGGGCGAGGCCGACGTCGAACGTCTGTGGCTCAAGCCGCGCGCGTTCTATGACGAGCAGCGCATCGAGCTGAAGCTCGGCGCAAGCGCGCAGTCGCTCGACCGCGCGAACCGCACGCTCACACTCGCCGACGGCAGCCACGTTCAATACGACAAGCTGATTCTCGCCACCGGCTCGACGCCGCGCGCGTTGACGGTGCCAGGCCACGATCTCGCGGGTGTGATCGCGCTGCGCTCGCTCGCGGACGCAGACGTGCTGCGCGAGCGCGTGAAGCCGGGCGAAAAGCTCGTGGTGATCGGCGCCGGCTATATTGGCCTCGAAGCGGCAGCGGCGGCGCGCCAGCTCGGCCACGAGGTCACGGTGCTCGAAGCGGCGCCGCGCGTGCTGGGCCGCGTGGCGGGCGAGACCGTTTCCGCGTTCTACGCGAACGAGCATCGCGCGCAAGGCGTGGAACTGCGCCTGAACGCGACGATCGAGGCGCTCGTGGGCGAGGGCGGCAAGCTCACCGGCGTGAAGCTGGCCGATGGCGAAATCGTGCCCGCTACGCTTGCGCTGGTCGGCATCGGTATTTTGCCGAACGAGGCGCTCGCGAAAGCGGCGGGCATTGTGTGCGCCAACGGCATCCAGGTGGACGACGACGCGCGCACGAGCGACCCCGACGTGTTCGCCATCGGCGATTGCGCGCACCGGCCGCTTGCGCACTATGGCCGCGCGGGGCGCCTGGAAAGCGTGCACAACGCGGTGGAGCAGGCGAAGCTCGCGGCCGCGGCGATCGTCGGCAAGCCGCGGCCCGCGTGCGATGCGCCATGGTTCTGGTCCGATCAGTACGACCTCAAGCTGCAGACCGTGGGGCTGCTCGAGGGCTATGACGAGGCCATCGTGCGCGGCGACCCCGTAGCGCGCCGCTTCGCGGTGTACTACCTGAAGGACCGCGAACTGCTCGCGGTCGACGCCGTCAATTCGATGCCCGACTTTCTGTGCGGCAAGAAGCTCGTGGGCAAGGGCGTGAAGCTCGACCTCGACGCGCTGCGCGATCCGGCCACGGATATGGGCAAGTTTGCCGCGGCGGCGCTTGCCTGAGCCGCGCGTTCAACGATGAAGTCAGGGGGCGGCGACGTCCCCGTTATTTTCGCGACCGGGATACGCTGCGCGTCGGTTCAACCGTCCCAGCAGCCCGATCGCCCGATGCATCCCTCCACTCACCCCGCTCCCGGCGCCCAGCGCGGCCTCCAGTCCACCGCTTTCGCGCAGCCCGGCACCCCAGCGCTGGCTGGCCCGGAAGGCATCCGTTACGACTTCAATTTTGGTTGCCGCGTGCAGGTGCCGAAAGACGGCTGGCGTGTGCGCATGCACGATCTCGACACGGTCAATGTGTTGTTCGACGAGGTGTTGCACGCGGGCGAGATCGCCACGAGCCGCCGGAAATACTATGTGCGCTTCCTGTTGGAGGTATTCGACGGTCCGCGCTGCGTTTTTTCGCATTCCTTCGATGCGGCAGGGCGCCACGTACGCGTGGAAGTCGGATCGGGCGCGATTGGCGATGCGATCGCCTGGATGCCGGCATTCGAGGCCTTTCGTGAGCAGCATGCGTGTGCGTTGACCGTGCGGATGGCGGCCCCGCTGCATGCGCTGTTCGAGGCGAGCTATCCCGCCATCGCGTTCACGGCTGCCGCTGCTGCCGATGATGAAACCGGCGAGCCCGTCTACGCGACTTACCGCGTTGGCGCGTACCGGCCGCTCTCCGACCGCGATCACCAGCCGACCGACCTGCGCGTAAGCAATTTGCAGGACTTCGCTTCGTACATGCTGGGCGTGCCGGCGCTCGAGCGCAGCCCCCGCGTTTCCGTCGCGAGCCCCGAGCGTGTCATTGCCGGGCGCTATGTCTGCATCGCTACGCAAGCCTCTTCGCAGTGCAAATACTGGAACAATCCGCATGGCTGGCCCGCGCTCGTCGCGCACTTGTTGGCGCGCGGCTACCGGGTGCTGTGTATCGACCGCGACCGCGAATATGGCTTGCCCGGTGAACTGAACGTCATGCCCGAAGGCGCCGAGGATTTCACGGGCGCGCGGGCGCTGACCGAGCGCGCGAGCCTGCTCGCCCATGCCGACTTTTTCGTGGGCCTTGGCAGCGGGCTCTCGTGGCTCGCGTGGGCCGTGGGCGTGCCGGTCGTGCTGATCAGCGGCTTCTCGCACCCGAAGGCGGAATTCCACACGCCGTGGCGCGTGATCAACTTCCACGCCTGCAATAGCTGCTACAACGACACGCGCTACGAGTCCGACGACACCGACTTCGGCTGGTGCCCGCGCCATGCGGGCGACGCGTTCCGCTACCAGTGCACGAAGGCCATCACGCCGGCCCACGTGATCGGCGTGGTGGACCGACTCATCGCCACGCTCGGCGCAACACATCGAGACGAATAGCGTTTCAAACCGCGCTTTGATCCGCACTGTCATGACTCTCGGCTAGAATGCGAACGCGGCGCCGCCCAGGAGGTGGCTCAATTCGATAAACAAGCCGCGCCAACTGGCGTTCGCGCCCAGCCGAACGCCGCCACTCGAGGAGAGTGACGCAATGGAACAACGCTCCCGTTTTGGGGCGAGCCTGCTGCCGTACCTGCTCGTCGGCCCGCAGCTTGCGGTGACCGTGATCTTTTTCCTGTGGCCGGCCGGGGTGGCGCTGCTGCAGTCCACCCAGGCTCAGGACGCCTTCGGCACGTCGTCGGTGTTCGTCGGCTTCGCCAACTTCACACGGCTCCTGCACGATCCGCTCTATCTGGCCTCGGTCCAGACCACGCTCGTTTTTACGGCGCTCGTCACGTTCGGAGGCCTCGCCATTTCGCTGCTGCTGGCGGCCATGGCGCACCATGTGACGCGCGGCAAGCGCTTCTATCAAACGTTTCTTATCTGGCCGTATGCGGTCGCGCCTGTCATTGCCGCCGTGCTGTGGGGCTTTCTGTTCAACCCGAGCATCGGCCTCGTGACCTTCGCGCTCGCGCGTTTCGGCGTTACGTGGAATCACGCGCTCAACCCCGGCCAGGCCATGACGCTCGTTGTGATCGCATCGGTCTGGCAGCAGATCAGCTACAACTTCCTGTTCTTCTACGCGGGCCTGCAGTCGATTCCGCAATCGCTCTTCGAGGCGGCCGCCATCGACGGCGCAGGGCCCGTGCGGCGCTTCTTCGGCATTGCGTTTCCGCTGCTGTCGCCCACGAGCTTCTTTTTGCTCGTCGTGAACGTGGTCTATGCGCTGTTCGACACCTTCCCCGTGATCGACGCCGCAACTGGGGGCGGCCCGGGTCAGGCCACGCGCACGCTCGTGTACAAGATCTTCGACGAAGGCTTTCGCGGCCTCGACATCGGCAGTTCGGGCGCGCAGTCGGTCGTACTGATGCTGATCGTCACGGCGCTCACGATCTTCCAGTTCCGCTTCATCGAACGACGCGTGCAGTACTAAGGGGTATGAGCTGATGGTCGAGAACCGCAAATACTTCAACCTGTTCTGCCACGTCATGCTGCTGCTCGGCGTGGCGGTGGTGGCCTTCCCCGTGTACGTGGCGTTTTGCGCGGCCACGATGAACGAGAAAGAAGTCTTCTCCGTGCCGCTCTCGCTCGTGCCGAGCACGCATCTGTTCGCGAACATGGCCACCGTGTGGAACGTGGGCACCGGCAGCGCCGCGAGCCCGTTCGGCGCGATGCTCCTGAACAGCGTGATCACGGCGCTCGTGATCTCGGTGGGCAAGATCGCCATTTCGATCATCTCGGCCTATGCGATCGTGTTCTTCCGCTTTCCGTTCCGGCGTCTCGCGTTCTGGCTGATCTTCGTGACGCTCATGCTGCCCGTGGAAGTGCGCATCTTCCCCACGGTGCAGGTTGCGGCCACGCTGCATCTCACGAATACCTATGCGGGCCTCACGCTGCCGCTCATCGCTTCGGCCACCGCCACGTTCCTGTTCCGCCAGTTCTTCCTCACGCTGCCCAACGAACTGATCGAGGCCGCGCGTATTGACGGCGCGGGACCGCTGCGTTTCTTCTGGGACGTGGTGTTGCCGCTATCCAAAACGAACATCGCGTCGCTGTTCGTCATTACGTTTATTTTCGGCTGGAACCAGTATCTGTGGCCGATCCTCATGTCGAGCACGGCCTCGATGACGACCGCCGTGGTGGGTATCAAGAGCATGATCTCGAGCGGCGACGCGGCCACGCAATGGCATCTCGTGATGTGCGCGACGATGATCGCCATGCTGCCGCCGCTCGTGGTGGTGCTGGCCATGCAGCGCTGGTTCGTGCGCGGCCTCGTGGATGTGGAGAAATAAGCATGAATGCAAATCGGGAGACGGCATGGCGGCATTGAGCATACGGGGCGTCACGAAGTCATACGACGGCGCGCAACAGGTGTTGCACGGCATCGACGTGCAGGTGGCGGACGGCGAATTCATGGTGCTCGTCGGCCCGTCGGGCTGCGGGAAATCGACGCTGCTGCGCATGGTGGCGGGCCTGGAGACCATCACGTCGGGCGAGATCGCCATCGGCGAAAAGGTGGTCAATCGTGTGGAGCCCAAGGATCGCGACATCGCGATGGTGTTCCAGAACTACGCGCTGTATCCGCACATGACGGTTGCGCGCAACATGGGCTACAGCCTCAAGTTGCAGGGGCTCGACCGCGCAGCGATCGATGCGCGCGTGGCCGCGGCCGCCGAAATCCTGGAGCTGGGCAAGCTGCTGGAGCGCAAGCCGCGCGAGCTTTCGGGCGGCCAGCGCCAGCGCGTGGCGATGGGCCGCGCGATCGTGCGCGAGCCTTCGGTGTTCCTGTTCGACGAGCCGCTCTCGAACCTCGACGCGAAGCTGCGCGTGCAGATGCGCCTTGAAATCCAGCGTCTGCATGCGCGTCTGCGCACGACGAGCCTTTATGTCACGCACGACCAGATCGAGGCGATGACGCTCGCGCAGCGCGTGATGGTGCTCAATGGCGGGCGCGCGGAGCAGATCGGCACGCCCAGCGAAGTGTACGACCGGCCCGCTTCGATGTTCGTGGCGAGCTTCATCGGCTCGCCGGCCATGAACCTGCTGCGCGGGCGCGTGAGCGACGATGGCCAGCGCTTCGAAATCGAGGGCAACGGGCCGCATCTGCCGCTTGGCGATGCGCCGGCCTGGCTGCCGAAGGGTGCGCCATGCGTGCTGGGCGTGCGGCCCGAGCATATGCACGCGCGCGGCGCCAACGAGCCGGTCACGCTCGAAGTCGAGACCTGCGAATTGCTCGGCGCGGACAACCTTGCGCACGGCCGCTGGGGCAGCGCCGATGTGGTGGTGCGCCTGCCGCACGAAACGCGGCCCACGCCCGGCGAGCGGCTGGCGGTGCACTTGCCGCCGGCGCGCCTGCATTTCTTCGATCCGGCTACGGGTAAGCGCCTGGGTCCGGCCGCGACGGCCTGACGAGGCTGGCACCCAAACCGCGGCCTGCGCGCGAATGCGCCGCTCGCCGCGGTCCCGATTGTCGTAAACTGTCGCATCACGCGGGCGCAAAAGCCGCCCGCGCAATTCGTAACGGTAAGTACCGGCACCCAACACGAACTGGCGACATGGCCGCAATCCCTTTTCTTCGCTTTCTCGCCCACTCTGCCCAACGCGTGCCCAATGTGCGCCACGCGCGCCGGAGCCTCGCTTGAGTGCGCGCGAACTGCCCACGGGGCTGATGCTCGTTCACGGCAATCAGCCCGAGCGCATGCGCGACCTGATCGTGCACTGGATCGGGCAGAACCCGGTCGCGCCGCTCGAAAAGGAAATGTTCCTCGTGCAGAGCAACGGCATTGCGCAGTGGCTCAAGCTTGCGTTTGCCGCCGACCCTGAGGACGGCGGTTGCGGTATCGCGGCGGCGTTCGAAATGTCGCTGCCGTCGCGCTTCCTGTGGCAGGTGTATCGCGCGGTGCTCGGCAACGACGCGGTGCCCGCGGTCTCGCCGTTCGACAAGTCGCGCCTCGTCTGGCGTCTCATGCGCATGCTGCCGGCGTTGCTCGACGAGCCTGGTTATGAGCCGCTCAAACGCTTCATGGCCAACGACGAGGACCAGCGCAAGTGCTTCCAGCTCGCGCAGCGCGTGGCGGATTTGCTCGACCAGTACCAGGTCTATCGCGCGGACTGGCTCGCCGCGTGGGCCGCTAACGAGGACGTGCTGATCGATGCACGCAACGTGCGTACGCCGTTGCCCGAGGAGGCGCGCTGGCAGGCCGCGCTTTGGCGCGCGCTGCTCGCGGACGTGAGCGCGCAGGCGCCGGACGGCATCGGCCTGCGCGACACGGGCCGTGCCGCCGTGCACGAGGCATTCATGGCGCGCGCGCAATCGTGGCAGGAGGGCGATGCGCGGCCGAAGGGGCTGCCGCGCCGCCTCGTCGTATTCGGCATTTCAAGCCTCGCGCGCCAGTCGGTCGAAGTGCTCGCGGCGCTCGCGCGCTGGAGCCAGGTGCTGATGTGCGTGCACAACCCCTGCATGCACTACTGGGCCGACATCGTTGCGGACCAGGACCTGCTGCGCGCGCGCCACGCTCGCCAGCGCCGCCGCGCGGGCGCACCGGATCAGCTCGACGAGGCACAGCTGCATCTGCATTCGCAGCCGCTGCTCGCGGCGTGGGGTAAACAGGGCCGCGATTTCATCGGCCTGCTCGACGAATACGATAGCGACGAAGCGCGCGAGACCTACACGCCGCATTTCACGCGCATTGGCCAGCGTATCGATCTGTTCGACGGCGAAGACGCGCTCACTCTGCTCTCGCAGTTGCAGGACGACATTCGCGATCTGCGTCCGCTTGGCGAGACGCGCGAGCACTGGGAGCCTGTCGACATACAGGATGACGAATCAATTCGATTTCACGTTGCGCACAGCGCGCAACGCGAAGTGGAGATTCTGCACGACCGCCTGCTTGCGGCATTTGCGGCGGACCCCACATTGCGGCCGCGCGATGTGATCGTGATGGTGCCCGACATCGAGGTCTACGCGCCGCATATTCAGGCCGTGTTCGGCCTGCTCGACGGCAACGACCCGCGCAGTATCCCGTTCAGCGTAGCCGACCGCGCGCAGCGCGCGTTCGACCCGCTCATCGGCGCGCTGGAAATGCTGCTGTCGCTGCCGTACTCGCGCGTGACGGTGAGCGACGTGCTCGACCTGCTCGAAGTGCCGGCCGTGCGCGCACGCTTTGGCATCGATGTCGAAGACGTGCCGACGTTGCGCAACTGGATCGACGGCGCAAATATCCGCTGGGGATTGCACGCGGGCCAGCGCGCGAGCCTCGGGCTGCCCCAGGCAGACGAGCTGAACGCGCCCAATAGCTGGGCGTTCGGTTTGCGGCGCATGCTGCTGGGCTACGCCGCGGGCGAGCGCGCGGGGGCATGGCGCGACATCGAGCCGTACAGCGAAATCGGCGGCCTGGACGCCGCGTTGCTGGGCCCGCTCACGCGGCTCGTGGATGCGCTCGATCACGCATGGCGCACGCTGCGCGAACCGGCCACGGTGGACGCGTGGTGCGAACGTCTGCGCGACTTGAAGGCGGCTTTTTTTGAGGCCCAGGACGAAGACGCCTACACACTCGACCGCCTCGACGGCGCGCTCGAAACGTGGCGCGAAGCCTGCGACGAAGCCGCGCTCACGCAGGCGTTGCCGCTTGCCATCGTCGCGGAGAACTGGCTCGCGGCGCTCGAAGGCGGCGGCCTCTCGCAGCGCTTCTTCGCGGGCGCGGTGACGTTCGCCACGCTCATGCCGATGCGGGCCATTCCGTTCCGGCGCGTGTGCCTGCTCGGCATGAACGACGGCGACTATCCGCGCAGCCGCACGCCGCTCGACTTCGACCTCATGCGCCGCGACTACCGCCCGGGCGACCGCTCGCGCCGCGAAGACGACCGTTATCTGTTCCTCGAGGCGCTGCTCTCGGCGCGCGACCATCTGCACGTTTCGTGGATCGGCCGCAGCGTGACCGACAACACGCCGCGCCCGCCTTCGGTGCTGGTGGGGCAGTTGCGCGATCATCTGAAGGCCGGCTGGCGGCTCGACGGCGAAGAAGATGCCGATGGGGACGCGCTGCTCGACGCGTTGACCATCGAGCATCGCTTGCAGCCATTCAGCCCTGACTATTTTCCGCCGCGCCCGGAAGAGGCGACGCTCTACACGTATGCGCATGAGTGGGGCAAGCCTGCTGATGTGCGGCCCGCAGCCGAAGCCAACGCGCAAGTCCTGGCGCCCCCTGAACGCGACGAGCCGCTTTCGATTCGCGAGCTTGGCGAATTTCTGCGCGAGCCGGTGCGCAGCTTCTTCCGTCAGCGACTGCGCGTGGCCTTCGAAAGCGAAGACGCGGCGAGCGAGAATCACGAGCCCTTCGAGGTGGATGCGTTGCAGGCGTGGCAGTTGCAAAGCGAACTGATCCGCGCGCAGGTCAAGGCGATGGAGCGCGGCGAAGACGATCTCGAACCGGCCGCGCTTGCGCGCCTCGAGCGCATGCACCGCAGTGGCGATCTTGCGACGGGCGGCTTTGGCGAAGTGATCGGCGAAGAACTGCTTGCGCCCATGCCCGAGCTGTTCGCCGAATATCGCAAGGCGCTCGCGCGCTGGCCTGAGCCGCTCGAGCATCAATACGAAATTCGTCTCGATGCGATGCTGGAAGGCCGCACCGTTTCGCTAGACGACTGGCTCGGCGATTTGCGCGCGGGCCTGGACGGCGCGCTTGGCCGCGTGATTCTGGAGCCGGGCACGCTCGTGAAGGACAGCCGCTATCGCAGCGATCGTCTCGTGCCTTATTGGGTTGCGCACGTCGCCGCACAAATCGCGGCCGGACCGGTGACCACGGTGATCGTGAGCAAGGTGGGCGTGGCGGAGTTCGCGCCGCTCGATGCGCAGGTGGCGCGCGCCTATCTGCTGGCATTGCTCGCCGCATGGGACGACGGCGCACGACGGCCGTTGCCGCTCGCGGTGAAGACTGCGTTTGCGTGGCTGCGCAAGTTGCCGGACAGCTTCGACGGCGCGCGCGCCACGGTGCCGGCCGAAGCGTGGGAAGCCGCGTGCGCGGCATATGAAGGCAATGGACGCACGCCCGGCGAGCGCGAGGCGAATCCGTATCTGCGCCGCGCCTTCCCCGATTTCGAGGCGCTGGTCGCCCACGACGATTTCATCACGCTCGCCACGACGCTGTTGCTGCCGGTGAGCCGCGCGCCGCTCGCGTCGTCGCGTGCGAAGCGAGCCTCGAGCGAGGCAGGAGAAACGGCATGAATCCGCTCGGGACCATGGACGCACATGTACTGGAGCCGTTGCGCTTCCCGCTTTACGGTAGCCGCTTGATCGAGGCGAGCGCGGGCACGGGCAAGACCTTCACGATTGCCATGCTGTACGTGCGTCTCGTGCTCGGTCACGGCGCGCTCAATGCGGCAAGCGGCGAGGCGAATGCCGATGACGAGGCGCGCACGGCAGGCCGCGCGCTCACGCCGCCAGAGATTCTCGTGGTGACGTTTACCGACGCGGCGACGAAGGAGCTGCGCGAGCGTATTCGCGCGCGCCTTATCGAAGCGGCCGAATACTTTCGCGTAGCGCCGGATGACGTGCCCGAGCGCGAGCCCGGCGTCGACCTGTTGCATGACCTGCGCACAGAGTACTTGCCGGAGCAGTGGACTTCATGCGCGCGTCGCCTGCAACTCGCGGCCGAATGGATGGACGAGGCGGCCGTCTCGACGATCCACGGCTGGTGCAACCGCATGCTGAGCGAGCACGCGTTCGACAGCGACAGCCTCTTTTCGCAGACGCTCGAAACCGACCAGACGGAATTGCGCGCCGAAGTCGTGCGCGACTACTGGCGCACCTTCATGGCGCCGCTCGACGCGGCGAGCGCCGCCGAAGTGAGAGCATGGTTCGCGAGTCCGGACGAATTGCACAACGCAATACGCGGGCTGCTTCCCCACGCTGATCTTTTGCCGGATGCGAGCGACCCTGGCGCTGCGCTCGCAGACGCCCGCAAGCGCGCGCGCGACGAACTCGAAACGCTGAAGGCGCCCTGGCCCGTCTGGATCGACGAGGTCGAGGCGCTGCTGAACGCGGCGCGCGCGGCCAAACAGTTCGACGCCAGAAAGTTGAATTCTAAGCATAGCGAAACGTGGATCGGCAAGCTGCGCGACTGGGCCAACGATCCCGAGTCCGCGCATCCGGGCTTCGACGATAAGGCGGCCGTGTGGACGCGCCTCACGCCCGACGGCCTCGCCGAAATCTGGGTGAAGGGGGAGCCGCCGGACCATGCGGCCTTCGTGGCGATGCAAACGTTGCGCGAGTCGCTGGCCGCGCCGCCCGAGGCGAAGCAGGACCTGCTGTGCCACGCCGCGCGCTGGGTGGCGCGCCGCTTCGAGGAGGAAGAAGCGCGCCGCTCGCAAATGGGCTTCGACGATCTGCTCACGCGGCTGCGCGCGGCACTGCAGCGCGAGAACGGTGTGCGCCTCGCGGAAATCATCCGCAAGCAGTACCCGGTCGCGCTCATCGACGAGTTTCAGGACACGGACCCGGTCCAGTACCAGATCTTCGATTCTGTCTACCGTATCGCCGGGAATGACACCGAAACAGCTATCGTTCTGATCGGCGACCCGAAGCAGGCGATCTATGCGTTTCGCGGCGCGGATATTTACACCTACCTGCGCGCGCGCCGTGCCTGCGAAGGGCGGCTCTATACGCTCAAGAAGAATTTCCGCTCCACGCGCGCGATGGTCGAGGCGGTGAACCGCTGTTTCGAGGCGGCGGAATCGCGGCCCGAGGGAAGCGGTGCGTTTTTGTTTCGCAGCCCTGATGGACGCGAGAACGCATTGCCGTTCGTCGCTGCCGATGCGCATGGACGTGCCGAGAAGCTGGTCGCTGCCGGCGCGGCGCTGCCCGCGCTCAACGTTTTCTGGATGCCGCCTGCCGCGGAGGGCAAGCCGCTCAGCAAGGGCGCGTATCTTGCGGGCATGGCGGGGAGCTGCGCGACCGAGATGGTGCGCCTGCTCAACCTCGGTCAGGAACACGCAGCGGGTTTCTCGGGCGAACACGGCATGCGGCCGTTGCAGCCCGCCGACATGGCCGTGCTCGTCAACAACCGCAGCGAAGCGCAGGCGATACGCGAAGCGCTGGCCGCGCGCGGCGTGCGCAGCGTCTATCTCTCGGATCGCGATTCGGTCTACCAGACGCCGCAGGCGGAAGAGCTGCGCTACTGGCTGGCGGCCTGCGCCGAGCCCGACGACGGCCGCCTCGTGCGCACGGCGCTCGCCACGCCCACGCTCGGGCTCGAATGGGCCGAACTCGACCGGCTCGGGCACGACGAGATCGCGTGGGAGTCGCGCGTGCTGCAGTTCCGCGAGTACCGCGAATGCTGGCGCAGGAAGGGCGTGCTGCCGATGTTGCGCCGTCTCTTCAACGACTTTCATGTGCCGCAGCGCTTGCTTGGCGAGGCGGCTGGCGCAGGACTCAACGGCGAGCGCGCGCTCACGAACCTGCTGCATCTCGCCGAACTGCTGCAACAGGCGAGCACGCAGCTCGATGGCGAACACGCGTTGATCCGCTATCTCGACGAGCAGCGCGAAGACGAAAGCGCAGGCGGCGGGGGCGACGCGCGCCAGTTGCGTCTGGAGAGCGACGCGGGGCTCGTGCAAGTGGTCACGATTCACAAGTCGAAAGGTCTCGAATACCCGCTCGTGTTTTTGCCGTTCGCGTGCGCGCACCGCGCCGTCAAGCCCGACGACGTGCCGTTCAAGTGGCACGACGGCGAAGGCGAATTGCGCGTGACCCTCGAGGCGGACCCGCGCGTGCTGAGTCAGGCCGATCGCGAACGCCTCGGCGAAGATCTGCGCAAACTCTACGTTGCGCTGACGCGCGCGCGTTACGCGACGTGGGTCGGCTATGGACCGGTGCAGGGCGTCGAGGCAAGTGCATTCGGTTATCTCATGAGGGGCGGCGCGGCTATTCCTGCTGAGGAAACCGAAGCATTGCTCGATGCGTTGCGCGGACCGTGCGCGGATATCGCCGTGGCGAGCGCTCCCGAAGCGCGTCGCGACGCGCTCGCGCTGCGCGACACCGGTGCCGTGCGCGGCGAAGCGCGCACCCTTGCCCATCGCGAGCGCGAACGCTGGTGGATCGCGAGCTATTCGAGCCTGAAGACGGTCGAAACGTCGATCGGGTCGGGCGTTCCCGTCGAAGCGGACGACGCGCGCGGCGCGCCCGACACGCGCAGCGAGGACGTGTTCCTCGAACTGCTCGATGCGAGCGTGCCACCCGAGGACGACGAGGCGTTCGCAAGCGCCGGGCAAGCGCTCGTCGCCCCCGCGCTCGCGCCGATGCACGGCTTCGAGCGCGGCGCGGACGCAGGCACCTTCCTGCACGAACTGATGGAGTGGGCGGCCAACGAAGGCTTCGCCGAAATCGCACTAGACGAAGCGCGGGTGCGCGACATGGTGGCGCGCCGTTGCAGCGTGCGCGGCTGGTCGCACTGGATCGAAACGCTCACGGCGTGGATGCTGGAACTCGTGCGCACGCCGCTGCGCCTGCCCGATATCGAAGGCGAGCGTGTGGCGAGCGTGGCGTTCGCGCAGTTCGCGCCCGGTGCGTATATGGCCGAACTGGAGTTCTGGGTCACGGCACACGCCGTCGATACGCTGGCAATCGATGCCCTCGTCACTGAATTCACGCTGGACGGCGAGGCGCGCCCCGCGCTCGACGCCGCCACGCTCAATGGCATGCTCAAGGGCTTCATGGATCTGGTGTTCGAACACGAAGGCCGCTACTACGTGGCCGACTACAAGTCGAACTGGCTCGGTCCCGACGATGCTTCGTATACGACCGCGAAAATGCGCGCGCAGATTCTCCATTCGCGTTACGAGCTGCAATACGTGCTCTATTTGTTCGCGCTGCACCGCCTGCTCAAGGCGCGTTTGCCCGATTACGACTACGACCGCCACGTGGGCGGAGCCGTCTATCTGTTCCTGCGTGGCGGCCGCGCGCCGGGGCAGGGGCTGCATTGCGAGCGGCCGCCGCGTGAGTTGATCGAACGACTCGACGCGCTCTTCGCGCGTCGCAACGCGCTGGAGGACGTGGCATGACGAGGCGCCGCACGAAAGGGCAGGACGGCCTCACCGGCGATCTGTTCGAGAATCTGGACATGCCGGACGCCGAGCCGCAAGCGGGGACGGGCGGCGCGCGCGAAACGCCCGCGCACATGCTCGGCGTGCTCGACAACTGGGTGGAGCGCGGCTGGCTGCGTACGCTCGATGCCGCATTCGCGCGCTTTCTGTGGACCGAAGCGCCGCACAGTGAGCCGTTGTTGCTGCTCGCGGCCGCGCTGGCGAGCCATCAACTCGGGCGCGGTCACGTGTGTCTCGACCTGAAGGCCACGCTGGAGGACCCGGCGTTCGCGCTTTCCCTGCCGCCCGATGGACCGCAGGTGCTGGCCGCGGTGCCGGCGCAGCCGCCTGCCGAAGTGCTCGCGGGCGTCACGCTCGCGCAATGGCGCGCGGCGCTCGCTGCGCCCGATCTGGTGAGCGAAGAGACCGCGGCTACCGACGTTGCAGCGGGCAACGCGCCGCTCGTGCTCGTGGGCACGCGGCTTTATTTGCGGCGCTACTGGCAATACGAGCAGGACGTGCGCGAGGGGATCGAGCGCCGGCTTGGCCGCGCCGCACGGCTCGAAGCCGCGCTGCCGCTCGACGTCGCGCGCGCGGCGCTCGATGCGCTGTTCGCGCCGCGCAGCGGCGAGATGCGCACCGCCGACTGGCAAAAGCTCGCTTGCGCGCTCGCCGCACGCAGCGCGTTCAGTATCGTCACGGGCGGCCCGGGCACCGGCAAAACGACTACGGTCGTGAGATTATTGGCACTCCTGCAAACACTTGCGCTGGGCCGCGCAGGGCAGGGAACGCCCGCCTCGCGGCCGTTGCGCATTCGCCTTGCCGCGCCCACCGGCAAGGCCGCAGCGCGGTTGAACGAATCGATTGCGGGCGCGGTGGAGCGGCTGCCGTTCGACGCGCTGCAGGCACACGTAGATGCCGTGGCGCTGCGCAAGGCGATTCCGACTGTCGTGACCACGCTGCATCGCGTGCTGGGCACGCGGCCAGGCAGCCGGCGCTTCCGCCACGACGCCGCGAACCCGCTGCCTGTGGACGTGCTCGTAATCGACGAGGCCTCGATGGTGGACCTCGAAATGATGGCCGCCGTGCTCGACGCGCTGCCGCCCACCGCGAGGCTCATCCTGCTTGGCGACAAGGATCAGCTCGCGTCGGTCGAAGCGGGCGCGGTGCTCGGCGAACTGTGCGACCGGGCGCGCGAAGGCCATTACACGCAGGCGTCGCGCGCGTGGCTCGAAGCTGCCACCGGCGAGCGTATCGAAGCCGCCATGCTCGACGCGCACGGTCTGCCGCTCGACCAGGCCATCGCGATGCTGCGCGAGAGCCATCGTTTTGCATCGGAAAGCGGTATCGGCGCGCTGGCCGAACTTGTCAATACGGGCGATGCCGTGGGTGTCGCGAAGATCTGGTCACGCGGATACGAGGATCTCGCGCGGCTCGTCTGTCCCGCCGACGATGACGGTCCGTTGCGCTCGCTGATCGTCGATGGCCGTGTGGGAGGGCAAAGCGCCGCCCAGCGCCAGGGCTACCGGCACTACCTGGAAACGATGCGAACGACGCGGCCCGAACCCGGCGCCACGACCGATGCGCTTTCCGCCTGGGCCGCGGGGGTGCTGAAAGCGCACGGCGCGTTCCAGCTGCTGTGCGCGCTGCGGCGCGGTCCGTGGGGCGTCGAAGGCCTGAACCGGCGCGTCGCGCGCCTGCTGCAGGAAGAAGGACTCATCGAACCGTATGGCGACTGGTACGCGGGCCGGCCCGTGCTCGTCATGCACAACGACTACGAGCTTGGACTCATGAACGGCGATATCGGCGTCGCGCTGGCGTTGCCCGTTGCGGCAGGCGCGCCGCCCGTGTTGCGCGTGGCGTTCCCGGCCGGCGACGGCTCGGGCGGCGTGAAGTGGGTGTCGCCGAGCCGACTGCAAGGCGTGGAAACCGTGTTCGCGCTCACCGTCCACAAATCGCAGGGCTCGGAGTTCACGCACGCCGCGCTCGTGTTGCCCGATACGTACAGCCCCATTCTCACGCGCGAACTCGTCTACACCGGCATCACGCGTGCGCGGTCGTTTCTTACGCTTGCAGTGCCCGAGGGCCGTTCCGTGCTCGATCGCGCGGTGCTCGCCAAGGTGCAGCGCGCAAGCGGCCTCATGGCAGGGCTCGCGCGCGACGCGCAGGCCGCATGAGCGGTAAGCAAAACAGTCGAGGGCCGCTTATGGCGGCCCTCGACTTGTGCTGCATCTCGCTCGCGTGGAGCGTGACGCTTAAACGATCGTGAGCGTCACGTCGATGTTGCCGCGCGTGGCGTTCGAGTACGGGCACACGATATGGGCCTTGTCGACGAGCGCCTGGGCGGCCGCGCGGTCCATGCCGGGCAGCGAAATCTTCAGTTCGACTTCAATGCCGAAGCCATTCGGAATCTGGCCGATGCCGACATTGCCGGTAATCGAAACATCGGCGGGCAGGGCAATCTTGTCGCGCGCCGAGACGAACTTCATCGCACCGATGAAGCACGCGCTATAGCCCGCGGCAAACAGCTGCTCGGGGTTCGTGCCGTCGCCGCCCGCGCCGCCGAGTTCACGCGGCGTGGTGAGCTTGAGGTCCAGGTGGCTGGCGGGGACGACGGCGCGGCCATCGCGGCCACCGGTGACGTTGGCTTCGGCGCGGTAGAGGACTTTTTCGATCGACATGACAGGCTCCTTTGAGCAAAGACGGTTCGGTAAAGGTAAATAAGGGTACGGCGGAGTACAGCGTCCAATTTACTGGTGCAAGGCGACAGCCATGTGCACCAGGGTCCAGCAGAAGAGCAGCGCTTGCGAATTTCCGGTCGTCAGCTTTTGCATTCTATCTATTGCCAGATAGATTTCCGGCCGTCGAAACACACTCATGATGCTCCTCCTTTTAACTATCTATCAGAAGATAGAACCAAGGGGCTAATAAAAGAGGCGGCTAGCCGCCCCGCATTACGGGCAAAAAAATCCTTCACTGCGCCACGCGCCACATGGCTTCGACATCTTCGAGGCGCGACTTCGTATGAAACAAGCGGCTCGCCAGCACGCTGCCCTGCAAGGCCGCGAACAACGTGCGGGCCGCGCTTTCGGGCTTGCTCTTCACGACCAGCGTGCCTTCTTTCGCGCCTTGGGCCAGCACCTCGGCCAGCCAGTTTTCGTTGGCGCGGAAGAATGCCTGCACAGCCTGACGCACGGTTTCCGGCAGCGACTCGATGTCGGCGGCCAGCATGCCGCACAGACAGATCTGGTGGCCGTCGCCGAGCGTCTTGCCGAAGAGCCGCGTGTACGTAGCGAGCTTTTCGCGCGCCGGGAGCGCTGCGTCGATCGACTGCAATCCCGCCATGACTTCGCCGCTGTATTGGCTTACCGCCTCCAGCACCAGGTCGTCTTTCGACGGGAAGTAATAGTGGATGCTCGACGTTTTCACGCCCACCAGCTCAGACAGGTCGCGGTAGCTGAACCCGTTGTACCCCCGCAGCATCATGAGTGTGATGGCGTGGTCCAGAACCTGCTCCCGCACTGTCAACTTCGTATCCATGGCTTCTAATTTATCTACTGGAAGATAGATTGTCAAGCGCCTCATGCAAAAAAGTTTTGGGGCGCCGGGCGCGACCGCTGGGCCGCGTCCGGCAGGGCAGTGTCAGATACCGCGATGTCCGGCGCTGAAAACAAGGCGCAGGCCCAGCGCCGCGATGGCGCCAGCGGCAATGCGGTCGATCCAGCCTTTGGCGCGCAGGTAGAGATCGCGCGGACGCTGGCTCGAAAAGCACAGCGCGACGACCGTATACCAGCCGGTTTCGATCGCGAACACGAGCGGCGGCAACGCGAAGTAGCACCACAGCGGCGGGTTATGCGGCAGGAGCGCAACGAAGATGCCGCCATAGGCAATGGCCGTTTTCGGGTTGCTCAACTGGGTGGTGAGGCCGCTCCAGTACGACTTGCCGGGGCGCTCGTCCGGTGCGGCCGTCTTGCTTACCGTGACCGGCGTGCCGGCGCCGCGCCAGATGCGCGAAGCGATGTAGAGCAGATAGGCGCCGCCCGCAATCTTGAGCGCAGCGTACAGCCAGGCCACGGTGGCGAGCAGGGTGTAGAGCCCGGCGAGCGCGATGCCCGCGAAGCAGATCGCACCCGTGCCCATGCCGAGCGCAGTGGCGACGCCGTCACGGCGCGATAAACCGATCGAGTTGCGCGCGACGAGTACGAAGCTCGGGCCAGGGCTCATGGCCCCGAGTAGAACGGCGAGGAGAATGCTGGCAACGGCGGCGAGAGGAGACATGCTGGCGGCTCCATGCGAGAGGGAATCCCGAACACTAACATGCGCAGCAACGCGCCGCGAGGGCTCCCCGCTGGCGCCGCAGGAGTGTGCCGGCCGCCTGAATAATGCTTAGTTATTCTGAGCGATTGTGCTTGTCGCGCTCGCGATTCCAGTGGTGCAGCAGCACACGCGTTTGTTCCGCGATGCTCGCCTTCAGGAAGTCGGCCTTCGCGCGGTCGATATCGTCCCAGCCGAGCATCGTGAGCGTGGAGCGGCGTGCGATGAAGAACAGCAGAAACTGCCCGTACAAACTGAACATGCGCACCACGGTGAGCGGATCGTCGGCCGGCATGCCGGTAATGCGCTCGAGCAGTTGCACGTTGATGGTGTTCAGCGGCGTGCGCACGCGCTCACGCAGGATTTCCGAGCCGATCTCCGGCTCGCCGCCGCCCTGTTCGCGCGCGAAGAAGAGGCGCTGGTCCGGCCCGTGCTGCTTGACGAAGGAACGGTCGGCCACGGCCGACTGGATGTCGATGAACGCGTCGATCAGCGCTTCGATGTCCGCGTTGCGTTCGAGCGCAACGCGTGCGCGCTGCACGGCCGGCGCAAACGACTGCCACGACTCGTCGGCGATCCACTCCGCGCAGGCGCGGTAGAGGCCTTCCTTGTTCTCGAAGTAATACTGCAACGCCGGCGCGTTCACACCCGCGCGCGCGGCGATGTCGCGCGTGGAGGCGCCGTCGAAGCCGTGCTGTCCAAACAGGCTGATCGCCGCCTCGATGATCTTGCGGCGTGTCTCGTCGCCACGCGCATAGCCTCCTTCGGACGAACGTCGCAGTTTCTTACCTTCGCTCATGCATTTCCTTTCGTATCCCTGCGAAATATAACACTTGACACAGTTTTTCCAAGTGGAATAATTTTGCCGACTGGAATAAATTGAGAAACAACAATATGTCTACGACTGCAGGCGCGCCCGGACGCGATGTTCCGGACGCCGCCACTGCGCCCGCGCGAAGCGGCGCGAAACGAACCCTTCTGATCCTGCTGGGACTCGCGGCGCTCGTCGCCGCGGCGGTGTGGCTTGGCCACTGGTGGGTCGTCGGGCGCTTCATCGAATCCACTGACGACGCCTATCTGCAGGCCGACAGCGTGACGATTGCGCCGAAGGTGAGCGGCTACGTCACCGACGTCTACGTGGCCGACAACCAGGCCGTGAAGGTGGGCGATCCGCTCGTGAAACTCGACGCGCGCCAGTATCAGGTCGCGCTCGACCAGGCGCAGGCCACTGTCGATGCGCGCACGGCTGACATCGAGCATGCACAGGCGCAGATCGAGCAGCAGCGGGCGAACGTCGTTCAGGCACAGGCGCAGCAGGAAGTCGCCCAGGTGAGCCTGCGCCACGCGAACGACGAAGTGGCGCGCTACGCACCGCTCGCGGCGACCGGTGCGGAAACGACCGAGCGGCTGGCCGAACTCAAGAGCGAACGCGACAAGGCACAGGCCACGCTCGCCGCCGACGCTGCCGCCGTCACGTCCGCCCGCTCGCAGATCTCGGCGGTGAACGCCCAACTTTCGCAGGCGCGCGCGCAGCTCGAAGCGGCGCGTGCGAGTGCCGCGCAGTCGCAACTCGACCTCGACAACACAGTGGTGAAGAGCGCGCTTGCGGGCCGCGTGGGCGACCGCAGCGTGCGCGTGGGCCAGTACGTGCAGCCGGGCACGCGCATGCTGACTGTCGTGCCGGTGCAAAGCACTTACCTCACGGCGAACTTCAAGGAAACGCAGATTGGCCGCATGCGAGCGGGCCAGCCCGTGGAACTGCATGTCGACGCGCTGCCTGGCCACACGCTGCACGGCGTGGTGGACAGCTTCTCGCCGGGCACGGGTGCGCAGTTCGCGCTCTTGCCGCCGGAGAACGCCACCGGCAACTTCACGAAGATCGTGCAGCGCGTGCCGGTGCGCATCCGCCTCGAAACCGGGCCGGAAACGCGCAGCGTATTGCTGCCGGGCATGTCGGTGACGGTCGATGTCGACACGCGCTCCGCGCGCGAGGACGACCGCCGTATCGATCAAGAGAACCACCGTGGCGAATAAGGCTGCGGCAGCAGTGCCGCATCCGCATGGCGAGCGCGCGAGTGTCGCCGACTGGATCGCCGTGGCGGCGGGCGCGCTCGGCGCGTTGATGGCGACGCTCGACATCTCGATCACGAACTCGGCGCTGCCGCAGATCCAGGGGCAAATTGGCGCGACGGGCACCGAAGGCACGTGGATCTCCACGGGCTATCTGATGTCCGAGATCGTGATGATTCCGCTCGCCGCGTGGCTCACGCGTGTATTCGGTCTGCGAAATTTCCTGCTGGCGAACTCGGCGCTGTTCATCGCTTTTTCGATGATGTGCGGCTGGTCGAACACGCTTGGCATGATGATCGCCGGGCGCATTGGCCAGGGCTTCACTGGGGGCGCGATGATCCCGACCGGCCAGACCATCATCCGCACGCGCCTGCCGCTTTCGCAGCTGCCCGTGGGCATGACGGTGTTCGGCCTGATCGTGCTGCTCGGGCCGCTGCTCGGGCCAGTCGTGGGCGGCTGGCTCGCGGAGAACATCAGCTGGAGCTGGTGCTTCTTCATCAACCTGCCGGTGTGTCTCGCGCTCATCACGCTGCTGATCGTCGGGCTCGAACCCGACCGGCCGCACTGGGAATCCTTTCTCAAGGCGGACTGGCTCGGCATTATCGGCTTGGCGGTGGGGCTTAGCTCGCTGACCGTCGTGCTCGAAGAGGGGCAGCGCGAACGCTGGTTCGAGTCGCATTTCATCGTCACGCTCACGTGGGTCACGCTCGCGGGCATGGCGCTCATCGCGCTTTCGCAGTTCACCGCGAAAAAGCCCATTCTGCGCCTCTCGCTCATGCGCAATCCGCGTTATGCGAGCGTGATCATCATCGTGTTCGCGGTGGGGGCCGGGCTTTACGGCATTTCGTACCTGCTGCCGCAGTTTTTGAGCCTCGTGGCCGGCTACAACGCCCAGCAGTCCGGCGCGATCATGCTGCTTTCGGGGCTGCCCGCGTTCCTCGTGATGCCGATCTTGCCGCGCTTGCTGGGCAAGGTGGATTTCCGCATCCTCGTGGTGTCCGGGCTGCTGCTCTTCACGCTGAGCTGCATGCTCGATATTTCGCTCACGGCGCAGAGTGTGGGCCACGATTTCGTGTGGTCGCAGCTCGTGCGCGGCGTGGCGCAGATGCTCGCGATGATGCCGCTCAACCAGGCTTCGATGGCGGCGGTGTCGCGCGAAGATTCCGGCGACGCGGCCGGGCTCTACAACATGGCGCGCAACCTGGGCGGCTCGGTCGGCCTTGCGATCATCGGCACGCTCATCGACCGGCGCGAGGCTTTCCATAGCGCCGTGCTGCGCGAATCGCTGAGCGCCAATTCGATCATCGGCCAGGAGCGTGTGGCTTCGAGCGCGGCCAGCTGGTTCACGCAGACAGGCGACATGGCGCACTCGCAAATGCAGGCGCTCGGCCAGATTGCGGCGCAGATCTCGCAGCAATCGATGGTCATCACGTACTCCGAAACATTCTGGGTGCTCGGCATCGCACTGGCGGCATGCGTGCCGCTCGCGCTCCTGCTCAAGAAGCCGCAGCCCGGCGCGCAAGCGCCGTCCGGCGGCCACTGAAGATTATCTCTGACTCATGACGGCAACCCGTTACTCCCGTTTTCCTTATACCGCGTTGAGCGTGCTCGCTGCCGCCTGCGCGCTGGCCGCTTGCACCGTGGGTCCCGACTATCGCGGCGCACCGGCCGTAGCGCCCGAAGCGGCGAATTCCGCGTCGTTCATGCGCACACCGGCGCAAGGCGTGACACCCGCGCGTGCGCCGAGCCAATGGTGGCTCGCACTGAACGACCCGCAACTGAATACGCTGATCGAAGCGGCGCTCGTCCACAATCCCGATGTGCGCGCGGCGCAGGCGCGTTTGCGCGCCTCACGCGCGCAACTGCAGCAGCAACGCGCCGCCGAACTGCCGAAGGTCGGCGCAAGCGCGGCGGCGATCCGCATGCGCGAGCCGAACCTGAGCGCATTGACGTCGGGCAGCAGCTCGGGGCAGAGCGGTTCTTCGGGCGGCGGCCCGATCACGTTCTACACGGCGGGTTTCGACGCGTCGTGGGAGATCGACCTGTTCGGCGGCACGCGCCGCGCCGTGGAAGCGGCGAGCGACGAGGCCGATGCCGTGAACGCCGATCTTGCGGACACCCAGGTATCGCTTGCCGCCGAAGTCGCACAAGCCTACATCGACCTGCGCGACGAGCAGCAGCGCCTCGCCATCGCGCAGCACACGGCGCAACTGCAGCAGGAGATGCTCACGCTCACCGAGCAGCGACGCGCAGGCGGCACCGCCGCCGAAGTCGACGTGGAGCGGCTCACCACGCAGGTGGAAAACACGCGCTCCACCCTTACGCCGCTCGCGGCGCAAGTGGAAATATCGCTGGATCAGCTGGCGGTGCTCACGGGCAAGGCGCCTGGCGCGCTGGACGCGGAGCTTGCCACGGCGCAGCCGCTGCCCATGCTGCCCGCAAGCGTGCCGGTGAGCGATCCCACCACGATGCTTGCGCAACGTCCTGACATTCGCGCGGCGGAGCGTCGTCTCGCCTCGAGCAACGCGCAGATCGGCGAGCACGTAGCGGACTTCCTGCCCAAGCTCACGCTGTTCGGCGACCTCGGCTTTTCGGCGGCGGAGCCGGGCCACCTGTTCCGCAAGAACAATTTCAGCTGGGTAGGGGCGCCGTATCTGCAGTGGAACCTGTTCGACTTCGGGCGCACGTTGGGCGCGGTGCGGGGCGCAGAAGCGTCGCGCGACGAAGCCGAGGCGCGCTACGAAAAGGCCGTGCTGGCGGCGCTGCAGGACGCAAACGCTTCGCTCTCGCGCTATGGCTATCAGCGCGAGCATCTCGTGACCTTGCAGAAAGTGCAGGTTTCCGCCGAGCGTTCCGCGACGCTCATGCGCCAGCGCTATCGCGCCGGGGCGTCGAGCCTTGTCGATCTGCTCGACACGCAGCGCACGGAATTCACCGCGCAGCAGAACGTGGTGTCAGGCCAGGCTGATCTGCTCAAGGACTTCGTGTCGCTGCAGAAGAGCCTGGGTCTCGGCTGGCAGACCACGACGACGGCCACGGCCGCTGCAGGGGCAACGCCGGGCTAACCGGGTTCGGCGCTCGCATGCTCGTGCGCGGCCGGCTCGCAATAGCCGAGCCGCGCCGAGATCGCCGCGCCCGCGCGCTTGAGCAGGGCGACATAGTGCGCTTTCGTGTCCGCGCCGCAGCGCATGGTCGGAAACGAGATCGAGAGGCCGGCGATCACATGCCCGAAGCGGTCGAACACCGGCACGGCCAGGCACTGCAAACCCTCTTCCTGTTCCTCGTTGTCTTCGCCATAGCCTTGTTCGCGCACGTGCGGGAGTATGTTCAGCACCGCGTCGGCGGATGTGAGCGTCTTTTGCGTGGACTTTCTGAATTCCACGTGCGAGAGCGTTTCCTGCGCGTTGGCGGGCGGCATGAACGCGAGCAGCACCTTGCCGATGGCGGTGCTATGCAGCGGATTGCGCCTGCCGATGCGCGACTGCATGCGCAGGCCGTAATCGCAGTCGATCTTGTGGATGTAGATGATCGCGTCTTCGTCGAATGCGCCCAGGTGCACCGCTTCGCGCGTGGCCTGCGCGATGCGCCGCATTTCGATGTCGGCCTCGCGCACGAGGTCGACGCTTTCGAGCGCCTTCGCGCCCAGTTCGAACAGCCGGATCGTCAGACGATAGCGGTCAGTCTCGACTTCCTGCGCGACATAGCCTAGCGCCTTCAGCGTTTGCAGCACGCGGTGCACGGTGGTTTTGGAAAGCGCGAGGCGCTGCGAAAGCTCGCTGATGCCGATCGGCCCCTTCTCGCCGAGCGCGCCGAGGATCGCGAACACGCGGCCGATCGACGAGACCGATTCGCCTTTTTCCGTGCTGCTGTCCGTTTCGTTCATTGCGTGCTCCTGTGCGCCGCGCTGCCCCATACCCGAATTTGCTGCTTTTTCTACGCTTGCCGCCATTGTTGCTGGTCCCTGTGACTCTCTGACGGGAGCATACCGCGTCCCACGCGCGCCGCGCGGACTAGCGCGCAAGCCAGCCGCCGTCCACGGCGAGCGTGTGGCCGTGCACGTAATCCGACGCCGCCGAGGCGAGAAACACCACGGGCCCCGCGAGATCGTCCGGTGCGCCCCAGCGGGCGGCGGGAATGCGGTTGAGGATCTCGCCGTTGCGTTGGGCGTCGTCGCGCAACGCGGCGGTGTTCGCGGTCGCCATATAACCGGGCGCGATCGCGTTCACGTTGATGCCGTGCGCGGCCCATTCGTTCGCGAGCAGGCGCGTGAGGCCCAGCACGCCGCTTTTCGAGGCCGTATAGGAAGCGACGCGAATGCCGCCCTGAAACGACAGCATCGACGCGATATTGATGATCTTGCCGCCGCTGCCCTGCGCGACGAACTGGCGCGCCGCCGCCTGGGCGAGAAAGAACACGCTCTTGAGATTGACGTCCATGACGGCGTCCCAGTCGTCCTCGCCGAAGGTGAGGGCGTCATCCCGGCGAATCACGCCGGCATTGTTCACGAGGATGTCGACCCGTCCACAGGCTTCGACCGCTGCGTGCACGATGTCCTCCACCGGCGCGATCGAACCGAGGTCGGCACGCACGTCGACGAAGCGGCGTCCCAGGGCCTCGACGCGTGCAGGCGTGTCGCCGGGCCCGGCGCGGCAAACGCCGACGACGTCGCAACCGGCCTGTGCGAGTGCGAGCGCCATGCCGGCGCCGAGCCCCGTGTTGCTGCCGGTGACGATGGCGATCTTGCCGCTGAGATCGAATGGATTGAACGTGCTGGATGCCATGAGTGCGCGGGCCTCGTATCGTGGATCTATGCCAGAGCGTGGTTCAGCGCAGGTCGCGTACCGCAAGATGGTCCATGTCGCCGAACACCTGGTTCTCCCCGACCATGCCCCAGATGAACGTATAGGCGCGCGTGCCGACACCCGAGTGAATCGACCAGCTCGGCGAGATCACCGCCTGCTCGTTGTGCACGAGGATGTGCCGCGTTTCATGCGGCTCGCCCATCATGTGGAAGACCGCGGCGTCGTCGGCCACGTTGAAATAGAAGTACACCTCCATGCGCCGCTCGTGCGTGTGGCACGGCATGGTGTTCCAGAGGCTGCCGGGTTCGAGTTGGGTCATGCCCATCGAAAGCTGGCAGGTGGGCAGCACCTCGGGCACGATGAACTTGTAGATCGTGCGGCGGTTGCTCGTGGTGGCTTCGCCGAGCGTTTGCGGAGACGCTTCGGATAACGAAATGGTGCGTGTGGGATATGCGGTATGCGCGGGCGCGCAATTGAGGTAGAACTTCGCGGGCCGCGCCGGATCGTCGCTGCCGAATGCGACCGCCTGTGCGCCCTTGCCGATATAGATCGCCTCCTCGTTGCGCACCGTGTGGCGCACGCCATCCACGTCGACCCAGCCGTCGCCGCCAATATTGATCGCGCCCAGTTCGCGCCGCTCCAGCAGATAGCTCACGCCGATCGACTTGCCGAGCGCGGCGCTCACCTCGACCGCGCGCGTGGCGGGAAACGCGCCGCCCACGATGATGCGGTCCACGTGGCTGTAGGTGAGTTTCAGCGCATCGGGTTCGAATACCTGTTCGATCAGGAACTCGCGACGCAATCCCGCCGTGTCGAGCGTCTTCGCGTAGTCGCTGTTGAGGCTTTGTCTGACTTCCATGCCATGTCTCCGTTGGATGGGCGGCGCGCCGTCTCTCGTGGACTATAGTGCAGATTCACATTTTCGGAACGTCGGTCCGGAAATGTTGCGACGCCGTAGCATGCTTGGCAAGCGGTCTGCCCAGATAGTGAATCATTCGCGGGTAAACGTTGATGATTTTCGGCTCAAAAATCGGAACAGCGTTCCTTTCACGCTGCTATCCTGTTTCCGGAAAGGGAGCACCGCGAGAAAAAGCCGGACGCACCAACGTGCCGATCCGGCAACCGGATGCAAGGTCCACGGAGGAGACATGAAGCTGAAGAAGGCGATAGACCGCATACCCGGCGGCCTGATGCTGGTGCCGCTGCTGCTCGGCGCCTGTGTTCACACGTTCGCGCCAGGCGCTGGCAAGTACTTTGGTTCGTTCACCAATGGATTGATCACCGGCACCGTGCCGATTCTCGCGGTGTGGTTCTTCTGCATGGGCGCGACCATCGACCTGCGCGCCACCGGCACCGTGCTGCGCAAGTCCGGCACGCTGCTCGTCACGAAGATGATCGTGGCCTGGGTCGCCACGCTGGTCGCCGCGCGTTTCATCCCGATTGACGGTGTGAAGACCGGGCTCTTCGCCGGGCTCTCGGTGCTCGCCATCACGACGTCGATGGACATGACCAACGGCGGTCTCTATGCGGCCGTGATGCAGCAATACGGCACGAAAGAAGAGGCGGGTGCGTTCGTGCTGATGTCCGTCGAGTCGGGGCCGCTCGTGAGCATGCTCATTCTCGGCGCGACCGGCGTGGCCTTTTTCGAGCCGCGGCTTTTCGTGGGCGCCGTGCTGCCGTTTCTGGTCGGGTTTGCGTTAGGCAATCTCGACAGCGATCTGCGTGAACTGTTCGGCCGCTGCGTGCATCCGCTCATTCCGTTCTTTGGCTTTGCGCTTGGCAACGGCATCGATCTCAATGTGATCGTCACGAGCGGGATTCCGGGCGTGATGCTCGGGCTTGGCGTGATCGTCGTGACCGGTATTCCGCTGATTCTCGCCGACCGGCTGATTGCGGGCGGCAACGGCGCGGCGGGGCTCGCGGCTTCGTCCACGGCGGGCGCGGCGGTCGCGAATCCGGCCATCATCGGAGAGATGATTCCGAGTTTCAAGCCGCTCGTGCCGGCGGCAACCGCAATGGTCGCCACGGCCTGTCTCGTGACGGCGATCCTCGTGCCGATGCTCACGGCGCTGTGGGTGCGTCGCCGAAGCGCGCGCGATGCGCTGCTTCAGGAACTCATGGAACCGCCCGTGCCGCCAGTGGCCGGACGCGACGCTCATATTTGATGTAAAGGCGAGGTTCCCGCGCGCGGGAACCTCGCTTCGTCCACGTAGCGCTCAGCGCACTTCGCCACGCGCCATGCTGGCGAGCACGCCGTCGCGGCGAATGAGCGCGTGAAAGAGCGCAGCCCCCAGATGTAGCAAAACGGTCGCGTAGAGCGCCATGGCAAGCCATGTATGCGCGGCGCGCAGCCAGGCGTAGAGCGTGACATCGTGCGGCACGATGGGCGGCAGGTGCACGCCGCCGAACATGACGATGGGATAGCCGCCTGCGGACAGCATCGACCAGCCGATCAGCGGCATTGCGATCATCAACGCATAGAGCGCGAGATGCGAAGTGTGCGCGCCAAGGCGCTGCCAGATCGGCAGATCGGCGGGCAATGCCGGCGCACCGCGCGTGAGCCGGACGTAGAGGCGCAGCAGCACGAGCGCAAGCAGTGCGATGCCTAGCGGCCGGTGGAGCGCGAGCAGGGTGTCATGCAGCCGCGAGACCGTCGCGACCATCCCCACGCCCACGAACAGCATCGTGACGATCAGGACTGCCATCGACCAATGCAGAAGGCGCTGGAGTGCGCTGAAGTGTTGGCCCGGTTGCTTCATGGCTGCGCGCCTCCATGCGATTGCGCGAGGTTGGCTTCCTCATGCGTGCGTCGATTGAACGAAACGGAATACGCTGCCGAGCGGGCGGCGAGCAGGGGATCGTCGGAAGGCTTCAGGCCGTTGGGCAGGATGGTCGGATCGTAGTTCACGTCGCGGCACATGCCATTTGCCTGCGGTTCGGCGCGCTGCAATACCAGTGTGCCGGCGTCGATCTGCTGGCGGTCAGCCGGCCATCCCTGCGTGGCGTCGTTCGTGGGGTCGCCGGGTGCGGCGACCGTGAGCACCAGACGCCAACGTAGCGGGCCCCCTGCGAAACGCGTGCTGAAGTCGTCGGCCAGGAAATTCGGGTCGGCTTTTTCTGCGGCCGTTTGCGGTGCATAAGCCACTTCGGGCACGGTCTGCCAGCGCACGGCGTGCTGATTGCCTGCGGCATCGGTTGCGATGAACGCGTTGACGCTGTAGAACGCCGTGTTCGCGAAACTGGAGGAGGGCGGGTTCGCTTTTAGCCAGTTGCGGAACGGCAGCGTTTCCGGGTTCGCCTGGAAGAAGGCGTCGAGTTTCGCGGGGTCGGGCTTGCCCGTTGCCGGGTCCGGTTTCGAGGCGACGAGCTGGCTATAGAACTGCTGCGGAGTGCGAACGACAAAGACAGGCACGGAATTCATGCCGGTGCGCCACTGTTCGCCGTTCTGCAGCTGGAAGAGCAGCGCCATGCTGCGCACGGGCGTGCTCGCATCGGGCGCGGAGGGGTTGCTGCCGGGAATGGCGAAACGCCCGATTACGGGCGTGCGTCCCGGCGCGAACACGGCCGCTCGCGAGACTTGTGCGCCGTTGCCGTTGCTCTCGAACCAGCCTTCCACGCAGAGCCCCTTGGCGTGATTGCGCCGATAGCCCGCATGGATGCCGTAGTTCGACTCGAATGTATTGATGATATGCGGCGCGGTGAGGCGTTCCGGCGTGAGCCAGCCGGCCGTCCATGCAAATGCCGCGCCAGCGCAACCAACCACAGCCGCAATGGCCGCGAGCCGGCATGGCACGCAGATCGGGGCGCGGTTCACGGGCGTGCTCCCGTGCGCGCGTGCCGCAACGCGATCGAAAGCGAAAAGTGTGCGAGTGTGTGCATGATGGATCCAGTCGATGGCGTGAAGGCCGTTACTGGCGTCAACAATACGTCATTGCGATTTATTCCGTGTGCGAAGTGAAATCGTGCAACGATGCTCGGGCGGGCTGTGATTACAGCGCTGAAAGCGGTGGTCACAATCGATGTGCAAAGGAGAGAGCGATGCTGACTGGCGGCTGTTTATGCGGCAAGGTCCGCTACCAGATCTCAGCTGCGCCGATTGGCAGCACGGTGTGCCATTGCGTGGATTGCCGGCGCGCAACGGGCGCGCCGTTCGTCGGCTGGGTCAGTGTGCCGTGGAGCGCGTTCCAGCTCGTTGCGGGCGCAACGAAAACGCATGTATCGAGTCCGGGTGTGGAGCGCGCGTTCTGTGCGGACTGCGGCACGCCGCTCACCTACCGCCATGCGGCGTTCGCGGGCGAGATCGACGTGGCGACCGGCACACTCGATCGCCCCGATGACGCGCCGCCCGAGAATCACACCTGGACCTCGCAAAAGCTGGCGTGGGTGCAACTCGCGGACGGCTTGCCACAATTTCCGCGTGCGCTTCCCGAGCCGTAAGCGGCCGGGAAGCGCGCTTCAACGAGAAGCGATCAACGATGTTCGGTAACGAACTTCGTGACGAGGTAGGCTTCCATCGCTTCGCTGCCGCCTTCCGAGCCGTAACCCGAATCCTTCACGCCGCCGAACGGCGTTTCCGGCAGGGCGAGGCCGTGGTGGTTGATCGACAGCATGCCGGTTTCCACGTCGTCGGAGAGTGCGGCCGAAGTCGCGCTCGAACGCGTGTAGGCATACGCGGCGAGACCGTACGGCAGACGGTTCGCTTCGGCGATCGCGTCCTTGTAGCTCGAGAAACGCGAGATCGGCGCGATCGGGCCGAACGGCTCTTCGTTCATGATGCGCGCCGAAAGCGGCACGTCGGTGAGCACGGTCGGGGCGAAGAAGTAGCCTTCGCGGCCCACGCGTTCGCCGCCCGTCAGCACCTTCGCGCCCTGTTCGCGCGCGTCGGCAACGAGCCGTTCCATTGCCGCGAGGCGGCGGTCGTTCGCGAGCGGGCCCATTTGCACGCCGTCTTCGAGACCGTTGCCGACCTTGATCGCGCGCGTGGTCGCAACGAAGTGCTCGACGAACTCGTCATACGCGGCGTCTTCCACCATGAAGCGCGTGGGCGAGATGCAGACCTGACCCGCATTGCGGAACTTGGCGCTCGCGAGCAGCTTGGCGGCGCGCGGCACGTCGGCGTCGGCGAACACGATGGCCGGGGCGTGGCCGCCCAGCTCCATCGTGGCGCGCTTCATATGCTCGCCGGCCTTCGAGGCGAGCAGCTTGCCCACCGGCGTCGAGCCCGTGAACGAGATTTTGCGGATAGCCGGATGCGCGATCAGGTACGACGACACTTCCGCGGGCACGCCGAACACGAGGTTCAGCACGCCGGCGGGCAGGCCCGCGTCGGCGAACACCTTCACGAGTTCGGCGCAGCTGGCCGGCGTTTCTTCCGGTCCCTTGAGCACGACGGTACAGCCCGAGGCGAGCGCGGCCGACACCTTGCGCACGGCCTGGTTAAGCGGGAAGTTCCACGGCGTGAACGCGGCGACCGGGCCCACCGGCTCGCGCGTGACGATCTGGCGAACGGCGTCCGAGCGCGACGGGATCACGCGGCCATAGGTGCGGCGGCCTTCTTCGGCGAACCAGTCGATCGTGTCGCCGCCCGCGAGCGTTTCGAGCTTCGCTTCGCCAAACGGCTTGCCCTGTTCGCGCGTCATGATCGCGGCGATGTCGTCGGCGCGGTCGCGCAGCAGTTGCGCGGCGCGGCGCATGAGCTTGCTGCGCTCGAGCGGCGAAACCTTGCGCCATTCGCGGAACGCGCGCTCGGCCGCGGTGGCCGCATCGGACAGGTCCTGCTCGCTCGCGAGGCTCAGGCGGCCGATTTCCGCTTCGGTCGCGGGGTCGATCACAGCAATCGTCTTCGCGCCGGCGCGCCATGCGCCGTCGATGTAGATCTGGGTGTTGGGATAGGGCTTCACGCTGGAACTCATGATGGGACGATCCTTTTCAACGGTTCAACGACAGGCTCCCGCCGCGCGCACGGCAATGCGCGCAGGCGGGAGCCGGAAAATGCGGAGCGCCCATTGTGCCACTGGATCGCCGATGCTGCAGGGCGTGCAAAAGGAAAGGGCCCATGTCCGGAGACATTGGCCCTTTTTAACCCACACTATGAGAAAAGCGTGTCAGCCGATCAAAATTCGAGCGTTGCGTTGGCAACGAAGGTGCGCGTGGCCGACGGCATCACGTAATAGCCCCACGCCGCGGTCCAGTAGCGGCGGTTGAACAGGTTGTTCACGCCCGCGCGCAGCGTGACGTCCTTGCCGGCCACCCGGGTTTCGTATTTCGCGCTCAGGTCCCACGTCGTATAGGCGGAGACGAACTGCGTGTTCGCGGCATCGACGGCCATATTGCCGACATATTTGCCGCCGAACGCGACCGTGAGCGCACGCAGGTACGACGGGTTGTACTCCACGCGGCCCGTGAGCGTGAAGCGCGGCGTGGCGTACACGCGCTTGCCTTCCACGCTCGGGTCGTCCACGTCCACGGCCTTTGCGTCGAGCCACATCACGCCGCCTAGCACGCGCCAGTCGTTGGCGACCTGCAGCCAGCCGCTCGCGTCCACGCCGTCGTAGCGCTTCGTGCCGCTCTGCACGAAGACGTTCGCCGTATTGGTGTACTCGTAGCCCTGATCGACGCGGAACAGCGCGAGGTTGGCGCCCCAGTCGCGATGGTCGGCCTTGAAGCCCACTTCATACTGCTTGCTCTTGAGCGGGCCGTAGGTCTGCGGATAGTTGGCATTCGTGTTGCTCGCCGCGCCGCCTTGCTGCAGGCCTTCGACATAGCTCGCGTAGAGCGTCGAATTCGGGTCGAGCTTGAACATGAGCGCGGCGGTCGGCGTAACCGGGTTCGCGCTATAGCTCGACGCCTGCGACTGGTCGGGGTTGTAGGTGGTGTCGCGGAACTGCGTATAGCGCAGACCCAGCAGCGCGGAGAGGCGCGAAGTGAGTTGCACGGTGTCGCTCGCGTAGAGCGCGGTTTGCGTGGTGATCTCGTGGCGGTACAGGTTCTCGCCGATATGCACCGCGTCGTTCGTGAGCAGCGTGCTGCCGTAGATATTGCCGACGCCGAGGAAATAGCCGTCGTTCCAGCCTTCGCTGTTGTCGTATTCGTTTTGCTGCGACTGGTAGCTCGCGCCCACCACCACGTCATGCTTGAACGGGCCGGTGTTGAATTTGCCCTGCACGTTGGCATCGACGTTCTGATAGAAGTAGCGCGTCAACGCGGCATACAGCGTGTTGTAGTAGTCGCCTTGCGTGTTGAAGACGGAGAGCAGGCTGTCCGAGTTGTAGCGGTTTTCCTTGGCGAAGCGGTACTTGATATTCGCGTGCCAGTTCTCCGAGAAGCGATAGTCGAGCCCCGTGCCGAACGAGGCGATCTCCGTTTCGTACCAGTTTTGCGGCTGCGTGAGCTGGCGCGTGACCTTGCTCGCGTCGGGAATGCCCAGCGGATTGCCGTTCTCGTCGGAGCCGAAGTAGATGCCGAACAGCGTGCCGGTGGTCTTGCGTTTCTGGTAGAACGCGTCGACGGTCCACGTGAGGTCCGGCGTGATGCGGTAGTCGAGCGCAAGCGAGGCCACCTGGCGGCGCACGTGACCATTCGCTTCGGCGGTGTTGCCGTCTTCGTTCACGAGATTGAGGCGATAGCCGAACTGCTTGTCCGGGCCGAAGCGGCCGCCCAGGTCGATCTTCTGGCTGAGCACGCCCGCCGACTGGTAGCCGATCGAAAAGCTGCGGTACGGGTCGTCGGTCGGGCGCTTGAGCACGTAGTTGACGATGCCGCCCGGGTTGGCGAAACCGTACATGAAGCCCGAAAGCCCCTTGAGCATCTCGACCTGCTCGAACTGTTCGAGCGAAAGCTCGGTGTCCCACGAGGGGAAGTTCTGTCCGTCCACCTTCACGCCGTTGAGCATGTCGACCGGCAAGCCGCGAATGCTGAACGCCGAGTTTTCGCCGGTCATGTTGTTGCCGACATCGGTCACGGCCGGGTCGTACTTGAAGAGATCGTTGGCCGTGGAGGCGAGGCGATCCTTGCCTTCCTCCGTTGTCACCACATTGGTCGAGAACGGCGTGTCCACCTGCCTGCGATTGCCGAGCGCGCCCGCGCTCACGCGATCGGGCGAGGCCGCCTGGCTGTCGCGCGCGGCGCTGACCTTGACGGTGGGCAGGGCCTGGGTGCTGCCGGTTTGCGTGCTGTCTTGCGTTTCGGCCTGGGCATTTTCCTGCGCCCAGCCAGGCGTGGAAAGCGTGATGAGCGTAACGCCGGCACTGACCAGCAGCGCGGCGCTGAGTTGGGCACGGCGGGCGCGCGGAGCGCATAAACGGAAGCGAACAGTGTCGAGGCGGGAGCAGCGTGCGGCGGCAGGATTATGCATATTCTTCTGATGAATTGATCGCGACAGATGCGGCGGAAAGGTGGTCTTGATGCGTAACCGCCTTGAAAGCGTTCGGAATATTAATGCAAATGATTCGCATCTACAATAAAAAGCATAAAGCAACCCGTAAGGTTGCAAAATCGCCGCATCTTGAAGCGCCATTCCTTGCGCTTGCCGCACTTTTATGCGTTTCGGGCGAGGTGGCCCTACCGCAATGCCTTGGGCAGACAGGAAAAAAAACGGCGCCCGAAGGCGCCGCAACAAGGGAAACAGAAAAGAAAACGTAAGGCCGTGACTTGCGCTGGGCTCAGCCCACCTTGGTGACCGGCGTGACGGCCGCGGGGTCGCTGATGCTCGGCCGGCCGTTCTCGACGTGTCCGGCGAAGCGCCAGGCGAACGCCGCATCGTCGCGGCTCGTGACCGTGAGGTCGTACCAGTGATGGCTCGAAGCGAGGATCCACGGTTCCTCGATGAAGCCGCCCGCCGGCACGACCACGTTGCGCTCGTGTGCGCCGTAGGCGTTGTCGGTCACGTTGAGGTGCGCGACGCTGGTTCCGGCGTTCGTGAACTTGAGGAAGAGGTTGCCGTTGGCCACGTCGTAGTGCGCCGTCACGGCAGGCGCCGGTGCGCGGCCGGACTTGCCCGGGCCCGATTGCGCGGCCGTGCCCGCGAAGCGGCGCACGAAGCCGTTCGGACCATGCACCTCGAACGCGTAGACGCCGTTCGTCGCGCTCAGGTCCCACGTGTCGTCGAGCGCCTTGCCGGCTTCGACCGTATAGCGCCACGGGCCGTCGCTGCGGTTCGTGCCGTACACGTAGAAGTGCGCGCCCTGGCGGCCCGTGTTCGCGAACGTGATCGAAAGCGTGTTGTTCTGCGCATTGGCCTTCGCGTTCACATGCAGCTCGTAGGGCAGTGCGCGCGCGTAACGCACGCCGGGCTCCTGCGCGTCGATCGACAGCGGCGTGGCCGGGACCGTGGGCGCCGAGTTGGCCGAGCACTGGTTGTCGGCGAGCGTCATGTAGTTGCTCGTGTCGGGCAGCGTGGGCATCGTGGCGTCGGGCGTGCGGAAGTCGAAGCACGTGGTGAGGTCGCCGCACACCGCGCGGCGCCATGCCGTGATGTTGGGCTCCTGCACGCCGAATCGCGCTTCGATGAAGCGGATCACCGAAGTATGGTCGAACACCTGCGAGCACACGAAGCCGCCCTTGGTCCACGGCGAGACGACCGTCATCGGTACGCGCGGCCCGAGGCCGTAGGGCAGGCCGTCGGCGGTGTACTTGCCGCCGCGCAGCGGGTTGACCACGTTGTGGATCTCGCCTTCCACGCTCACCGTCGACTTGCCCTGCGTGGACGTCGTGGGCGGTTGCGGCGGCACGATATGGTCGAAGAAGCCGTCGTTCTCGTCATACATGATGAAGAGCACGGTCTTGCTCCACACGTCGGGGTTCGACGTGAGCGCTTCGATGATTTGCGAGGTGTATTCCGCGCCATAGGCCGGCGTGTACTTCGGGTGCTCCGAGAACGCAGCGGGCGGCAGCAGCCACGAGACTTGCGGCAAATTATTCTGGAGTACATCGTTTTTCAGATCGGCGATCGTGCGCACCGTTTGCGCGCGCTGGTAGAGCGCCGAACCCGGCTGCGCGTTGATGAAGTTCGCGAAGTTCTGCAGGATGTTGGTGCCGTAGTTGCCGTTCAGCGGGTCGCTGCCGTTCGTGCCCTGCTGATAGATCTGCCAGGAGATGCCGGCGGCCTGCAGGCGCTCGGGGTAGGTCGTCCACGAAAGCAGCTGGTAGGTGGGCGGCACGTCGCCGTCCACGTAGTCGTTGTTGTCGAGCAGCGGGCCGCCCATCGTGCCGGTCGGATCGACCATGCCGGTCATCAGATACGAGCGGTTCGGGTGCGTCGGGCCAGGCAGCGAGCAGAAGTAGTTGTCGCACACCGTGAACGCATCGGCGAGCGCGTAGTGGAACGGAATGTCCGCGCGCAGGTAATAGCCCATCGTCATGTCGGTCTTGTACTGCGGCCACTGGTTGTACAGACCGTTGTTGATCGCGTACTGCGTGGGGTACCACGAGTGGTCGAGGTCGCCCACGCATTGCGCGCTCGTCTTGAACGTGTCGAGGTGGAACGGCAGCACGGGCTTCGTGGCATCTTCCTTCGAAGGCTGATACCACACCGGCAGGCCGCCCGGCAGCGGAATCGGCAGGCGGTCGTTATAGCCGCGCACGCCGCGCATATGGCCGAAGTAATGGTCGAACGAACGGTTCTCCTGCATGAACACGACGATGTGCTCGACATCGCGGATCGTGCCCGTGCGCGAATTGGCCGGAATGGCCAGCGCGTTGCGGATCGATTCGGGAAGAACGGTCATCGCTGCGGCTGCGGCGCCCGACTGCGCGACGGTCTGCAGGAAACGGCGACGGCTGGTTGACGTCATTGTTGTTCACCTTTCTGCTTGAGGTTGGAGTGTCGTGCCCGACGGTGTACTGGCACAGGTGCACACAGGGTGCAGTGCTTCAATGGCTGGACGTTGCTGAACTGCTGGAGTCGCTGCCGTTGCTGGCCTGGGTCTGCGCGCTGTCTCCAGGCGCATAGCTCATGACCGGCGTGACCTGGTCGCTGTCGGCGGCGAGGCTGGCCCGCGCGCCTTGCGCGGGGTCGCTCGCGGTGTTCGCAGCGGGTGCCGCGTTCGCGCCGTAGGCGGGGATGGCGCTCGGGTTAGCCGAAGCGTTCGTCGATGCATTCGCCGCCGTGTTCGCCGCCGTGTTCGCGTCGGGCGTCGGCAACGGCGTGATTCGCGCGCTATTGGCCAATGGCGATGGCGAAGGCGATGCCGTAGCGGCGCTCTGGCTTTCCGATGCATCCGGCGTCGATGAAGCTGCCGACGAGCCATAGCCCGGGCCGCATGCATCGAGCATGATGGTTGCGAGTACAACGATCGCCACGGTCGACAGGGTCGTCGACGCGCGGTTGGGACGGCGTATTCTCATGTGCGCATCCGTTCTGTGGGGATGGGTCGCGCACAGTTTCGCTGTCGATGAAGAAAGAATTGTGAAACACGCGAAAACGTTTGCGAGCGATGAATTTGCTTTGCAAACGTGGCGCGCGAAAATCATTCGCCGCCGATTGGCGGCTAACGAAATGCTTTCACTTTGCGGGGCTGTTTTCGTGAGCGGGACGCAGCACGTCGGTCGCGCGATGCGGCATCTCGACCTGATCGATCAGGAACACTTCGCCGTGCGAGTGTTCCGCGCGCAGCGGCAGGATCGCCTGATAGGCGCTGGAGCGATACCACGCGCGCGCGATTTCGCGGCTCGCGAATTCGATCATGATGAGATCGCCGGAAAACTTGCCCTCGAGCCGCTCCACGCGCCCGCCGTGAATGATGAAGCGGCCGCCGAAAGGGGCAAGCGTGGCGTCGATCTTCTCCAGGTATTCGACAATCTCGGGGCAAGGTTCGACGTCGCGCAGATGGGCAATGGCGTAGGCGGTCATGGCAGGTCTCGTGAGCGTGAAAGGGTGGGCCAACGCTTGCGAGAATAGGGCGCGCAGGGCGGGGAATCGATTACCTGGGAGGTAATGCGGCCGCTGCGGCGGGGTAAAATACATGACCATCCACAGCCCGGATCGAGACGTTTTCGCTTTTCGTCACCGCCGCCATGAACCCGTCACCCGAGAATAAACCCGCGCGCAAGCCGCCGCCCAAGTGGCTGCTGAACACCCTCACGGCGCTCGTGGGCGTGCTCACGCTCGCGCTGGGTATTGGCTGGCTCATCTACAAGTGGGTGGTCGATCTGGAGGTTCCGTACTTCGCCATTCCGCTCGTGATGTGCGTGCCGGTGATCGTCGCCGTGGCGTTCCGCAACATCTGGGATTGAGGCGCGCAAGCGCCTTGCTCGTCCCCCGAATCTTCGCGCCGCGTTTCAAACACGGTTCAAACACGGTTCAAACGCCAAAGCGCTCCGCACACGCCGCGCGCACGCGCTCCACAACGGCGCTCCATGCTTCGTTCATGCGCTGGCGGAACAGGCGCATCGTGCCTGGGTACCACGGCGAATCTTCGCGCTCGTGCATCCAGCGCCAGTCCAGATCGTATTGCGGCAGCAGCACCCAGCACGGCTTGCCGAGCGACGCCGCCAGATGCGCGGTAGACGTATCCACGCAAATCACGAGATCGAGCTGCGCGATGATCGCCGCCGTATCGACGAAGTCGCGCACGTCGCTGCCGAGGTGCAGCAGCGGCAGGCTCGCAGGCGGATTCTGCGCTTCGTCTTCGCCCTGGCCTTTTTGCAGGCTCACGAACTGCGCGCCCGGCAGGTTCCACAGCGGAGCGAGCGCGGCAAGCGATGGCAGCGAGCGATGCGCGTCGTTGAAATGCTTCGGGTTGCCCTTCCAGACGACGCCGATGCGCGGGCCCGGCGCGAGCGTGGCGAGGCGCGCGCCCCAGTGTTCGACGAGCGCGGGCTCGGGCGTACAGGCGAGCGGCGCGGGGATCGTCTGTAGCGTCGTGCCCAGAAGGTGGGGCACGCTGATCGGGCTCACCCAGCAGTCGAACTGGCCGGCCGCTGCCGCACCGGCTTCATGGTCGAGCACGGCGTCGATGCCTTCCACGCCGCGAAAGAGCCGGTGCAGCGGCGGCTGGCAGGCGAATGCGACGTGCGCCGCGCCCTGCGCCTTGAGCACGCGCGCATAGCGCCCGAACTGCAGCATGTCGCCGAGGCCGTCTTCCTGCCACAGCAGCAGCGACTTGCCAGCGAGCGGCTCGCCCTGCCAGGCCGGGCACCGCAGCAGGCGTTGCGTTGCGTAATGCACGAAACCGGGCATCGTATAGCGGCATTCGTAGCGCGCGAAGCCTTCTTCGAAGCGCCCCATGCTGATGAGCAGCGTGGCGAGGCGGAATTTCGCGTCGCCGTATTCGGGGTTCGCATCGAGCGCGCGGCGGTAGCCGGCCTCCGCTTCGTCGAGCCGGCCAAATTCCTTGTGCAGGCTCGCGATATTGAAGTGCGCCTCGGCGAAATCGGGCCGCACGGCCACCGCTTCGTTGAGCACGTCGAGTGCTTCGCCGCGCCGCCCGAGCGCCATCAGCACGCAGGCGAGATTGTTATAGGCCTCCACGCGGCCCGGCAGGCGGCGCACCGTCTCGCGATACGCCGCTTCGGCCTCGGGCAGCCGCTCGAGCGTATGCAGCGCGACGCCGAGGTTGTAGTGCGCCTCGGCGTGGTTCGGCGCGAGCGCGAGCACCTGGCGAAAGGCGGCTTCTGCTTCGGGCACGCGCTTGAGGTCGGTGAGCACACAACCGAGGTTGTTGAGCGCATCGACGAAACCGGGGCGAATCTGCAATGCAAGGCGCGCCGCGAGTTCGGCTTCCGCGAGTTTGCCGGACGCCTTCAGCAGCATCGCGAGATTATTGAGCGCTTCCGGATACTGCGGCTGGATCAGCAGGGCCTGGCGAAAGGCGTCGGCGGCTTCGTCGCCGCGCGCCGCGTCACGCAGTAGTGCGCCCAGCGCGTTGTACGCCTTTGCATGGCGCCCATTCGCGGCGATGGCGGCGCGCAACGCGCTTTCGGCTTCTGTGTGGCGGTCTTGTCCTTGCAGCAGCAGGCCGAGGTTGTAGTGGGCGTCGGCGTGAGCTGGGCGGTGCGCGAGCACGGCGCGAAAGGCAGCTTCCGCTTCGGCGTGGCGGGCCTGGCGCTGCAGTACGACGCCGAGGTTGCTGCGTGCGTCGGCGTCGGCGGGCGTAAGCATCAGCAGCCGTTCATAGAGGGCCTCGGCTTGATCGAGTCCGCCAAGCGCCGCAAAGAGCGCGGCGAGACCGCTATATGCCTGCGCGAAGTCTGGCTTTGCTGCGAGGCAGCGCTGCCACAGCGCCTGGGCGCGAGCCGCGTCGCCCGTGCCCATTGCGCTCAAGGCCGCGAGATTGAGCGCCGGCGCGAGCGTCGCGTCGTCGGGCGGCTGGCCGATGTGCGGGTCGAGCAAGGCGCGCGCATCGGCAAAGCGGTGCGTTTCGCACAGCGCATTGGCTTCGCGCAGGAGGTCGTCGAGGGCGGGCGCGAGGGGCGTCGTCATGGTCACAGTGAAAATCGTCGGGGCCGGTGTGCGACGCCTGGGCGGCACGAACAATGGGGCAGTGTCGAGCTTACGACAGCTCGGGCTCAGGCAACGGCGCGAACTGAGCGCATACGTTGCCGTTATTCAGCCGATCAAGCGTGCCGGCGGGGCAAGGCTTGCAGAGCGCTTGCAGGCGGACGCGGGCGTGGGTGCATCGTAAGGCGCGCCGTTTTGCGCGCGCAGGCATATCGATGTGGCGATTTCTTCGTGGCGACAGGCCGCCGCGCGCAAGAGAATGAGCCGGGTCCTCTTTCTCGCGCGCAACGCCTGTCATCATGAGCCAATCTGCTGGAACACGGCGCGGTCATCTGCGTCTCGGCGCTTTTCTCTATCCCACTGGCCACCATATCGCGGCATGGCGGCATCCGCATGCGAATGCCAACGCGGGCAGCGATTTTCGCCATTACGTCGAACTGGCGCGCATCGCCGAAGCCGCGAAATTCGATCTGGTCTTTCTCGCGGACGGCTCGGGCACACGTGGCGACAACACCGACTTCCTGAGCCGCACCGCGCACAGCTATGTCGCGCAGTTCGAGCCGATCACGCTGCTTTCGGCGCTCGCGGCGGTCACGGAGCGCATCGGCCTCGTCGGCACGGCATCCACGACGTTCAACGAGCCGTATCACATCGCGCGCAAGTTCGCTTCGCTCGATCACATCAGCGGCGGGCGCGCAGGGTGGAATCTCGTCACGTCGTCGAGCGAGCACGAGGCGCGCAACTTCGGCTTCGACGAGCATCTCGCGCATGCCACGCGCTATGAGCGCGCCGCCGAATTCGCGCACATCGTGGAAGGGCTGTGGGACAGCTGGGACGATGACGCTTTCCTGCACGACAAAGCCGCCGGCCGCTTCTTCGATCCCGCGAAGCGCCATGTGCTCGCGCATCGCGGCGAGTTCTTCAAGGTGCGCGGGCCGCTGAACGTGGCGCGCGCGCCGCAGGGGCGGCCCGTGGTCGTGCAGGCGGGTTCTTCCGAGGCAGGCAAGGCGCTCGCCGCGCGTACGGCTGAAGTGATTTTCACCGCGCAGCAGAGGCTGGAAGACGCCGTGGCGTTCTACGCCGACGTAAAAGGCCGCATGGCGCAATACGGACGCGACCCGGGCGATCTGAAGATCATGCCGGGCGTGATGCCGATTGTCGGGCGCACCGAGGCCGAAGCGCGCGAGAAGTTCGAAGCACTGCAGGCGTTGATCGACCCGGCGGTGGGGCTCGCCATGGTGTCCACGTTGACGGGCGGCTTCGATCTATCGGGCTACCCGCTCGACGGCCCGATTCCCGAACTGCCGGAAACCAATGCGAGCAAGAGCCGCCAGGCGCTCACGCTGACGCTTGCGCGCCGCGAAAACCTGACGTTGCGCCAGTTATACCTGCGTGTTGCAGGCGCGCGCGGGCATTGGCAACTGGTTGGGACACCAGAACAAATTGCCGATGCGCTCGAGGAGCGCTTCGTGAACTACGGCGCGGACGGCTACAACGTCATGCCCGCGCTGCTGCCCGACTCGCTGACCGATTTCGTCGAGCTCGTGTTGCCCGAATTGCGGCGGCGCGGACTCTTTCGCAGCGAGTACGAGGGGCGCACTTTGCGTGAGCATCTCGGCTTGAAGCGGCCCGGCTCGCGACATGTGCGTGAAGAGGCGCTCGAGCCGGGCGTTTGATGCCCTGGAGTCAATCCGAAGCGCGTGTCGCGGCCAAGGCCGAGATCACCTGAGACCGGCGAGCACGCAACGCGTTGGCATGCAAGCGCCCGCCGTTCACGGCGGCGCGCTTGTGCACCATCATCAGGGCACGAGCACCTGGCGCCCGACCACCTTGCCCTGCACGAGCGCTTCGAACGCCTCGTTGATTTCCGTGAGCGGCCGCGTGGTGACCGGCGAGGGCTGCATCTTGCCTTCGCGCATCAGCGTGACGAGTTCGCGCAACTCGGGCAGCGTGCCCACGTAGCTGCCTTCGATCTTTAGCGGCCGCATCGGGATGACGGGCAGCGAAAGCGTGAGGTCGCCGCCCATCAGGCCGACGATCACCACGTGGCCGCCGCGCGCGCACGAGTCGAGCGCGAGCTTGACGGTGGGCGTTGCGCCCACGAGGTCGAGCACCGCGCGTGCGCCGCCGCCCGTTGCCGCGACGATCTGCTGCACGGCGTCGTCCGCGCGCGCGTCGATGGCGGCGAGCGCGCCGGCCGCAAGCGCGGCTTCGCGCTTGGCGGGGTCCACGTCCACGACGATCGCGCCTTGCGCGCCCATCGCCTTGAGCACTTCGAGGGCCATCATGCCAAGGCCGCCCGCGCCGATCACGACCACGGGGCCTTCGTGGATACGCGCGCCGAACTTCTTCACCGCCGAATACGTGGTCACGCCCGCGCAGGCGAGCGGCGCGGCCTTCGCGGGATCGAGGCCGGCGAGGTCCACGAGATAGCGCGGGTGCGGCACGATCACGTAGTCGGCAAAGCCGCCGTCGCGCAGCACGCCGAGCGACTGCGGCTTCGCACAGATGTTCTCCTCGCCGCGTTTGCAGGCGGCACATTCGCCGCAGCCGATCCACGGATGCACGACGGCCGATGTGCCTGCTGCGAGGGCTTCCACTGCGCCCTGCGCATCGGGGCCGAGCGCCACGACTTCGCCGCAGATTTCATGGCTCGGCGTGAGCGGCAGCTTGATGCCGCGGTCGGCAAGCGAGAGCTTCTTGCCGCCGCCCAGGTCGTAATAGCCTTCCCAGATGTGTAGATCGGAATGACACAGGCCCGCGGCCTTCACGCGCAGCAAGACTTCGGTGCCCTTGGGTTCGGGCACGTCGCGCTCGACCAGTTCGAGCGGCTTGCCGTGATGGATAACGCAGTAACAGCGCATTTGCATCGATGTCTCCGTGAGTGTTGTGTACGACGGCCAAGCGATGACGATCCCTTCGCATCATAGCGGATGCGTTACATATTCGTCCGACCGTTCTATTTCCCTTTGATTGAGCGGAGACTTGTCATGCGCAATATGCGCGAATCGTTGCATAGCTAACTATATTGAGTTATCCTCTGCGCATGTTCGATCATTGCCTTTACTTCAACACCACGGCGCTTGCGCGGCGCCTCGAGCGCGAATGGGCGGAAGCCTTCGAGCGCTTCGAACTCACGCCGCCGCAGGGTTTCATGTTGCGCGCCGTGCTGGAGCGTCCCGGTTCGCTGCAGCGCGAACTGGCGGATCTGCTTTCCATCGCGCGGCCCACGGCCACGCGTGTGCTCGACGGCCTCGAGGCGCGCGGCTATGTGGAGCGCCACCGCACGGAGGGCGACGGCCGCGAAGTGGCGATCGTGCCTACGGCGCAGGCCATGGCGATTCGCGAGGCGCTCAACGCGGCGAGCGCGGCGGTCGCGAGCCGCCTGAAGCGCACGCTGGGCGGCGAGGCATTCGTGGATACGGTGTCGCGCCTGCGCACCGCGCGCGCGACGTTGGGCTGAAAGCACTGGGGCGCGCGTGATGCGCAGCCTTGAAGCAAGGGATTTAAAGAGTAGGGAGTGGCATCATGCGGCGCATCGGCGCTTTCTGTATTTCAACCTGGCTTGCGGCCGCGGTTCTTTTTCTCGGGCGCCATTCGGTGCCGATGATCGCGCTAAGCGGCGTGATCGTGTTCGCCGGCTTCGATCTTTTTCGTCCTGAATCGGGCGACCAGTAGCACAGTGCAGCGAACGCCGCGCGTTGCACGCGGCGCTCGCGTCCGTCACATCACATCTCTTCCGCCCACGACAGGTTTTCGCGCGCAAGCAGCGCCGACGACGCCGCCGGCCCGAACGTGCCCGCCGTGTAGGTGCGCGGGCGATCGTTCAGTTCCTTCCAGCCGTTGAGAATCGGCTCGACCCACGTCCATGCAGCTTCCAGTTCGTCGCGGCGCATGAAGTGCGTGAGACGGCCGCGGATCACGTCGATCAGCAAACGCTCGTACGCTTCTGCGCGGCGCTCGGGAATGGCCTGCTGCAGGTCGAGATTCAGGCTCACCGGCAGCATGTTCATGCCGCTGCCCGGTTCCTTCGCGAGCATCTGCAACTGGATCGACTCTTCCGGCTGAAGCTGGATCACCAGACGGTTGCCATAGTTGCGCGGGCCGCTCGGGAAGATCGAGAACGGCAGGTCCGCGAATTCGATCACGATTTCCGACTGGCGCTTCTGCAAGCGCTTGCCCGTGCGCAGGAAGAACGGCACGTTGGCCCAGCGCCAGTTGTTGATGTGCGCGCGCAGCGCGACGAACGTTTCTGCCTTGCTGTCGGCCGGCACGTTGTCTTCTTCCAGATAGCCCTTCACCGGCTGGCCGTCCACGGCGCCCGCCGCGTACTGGCCGCGCACGGTGTCGCGCGCGATGTCGGCAAGCGACATGGGGCGCAGCGAGCGCAGCACCTTGAGCTTTTCGTCGCGCACGGCGTCCGGGTCGAGCGAGACGGGCGGCTCCATCGCCACGATGCACAGCAGTTGCAGCAAGTGGTTCTGCACCATGTCGCGCAGCGCGCCCGTGTGATCGTAGAAGCCCGCGCGGCTGCCCACGCCCACGGTTTCCGCCACGGTGATCTGCACGCTGCGGATGTACGGCGCCTGCCACAGCGGCCCGAAGATCGGATTGCCGAAGCGCAGCACCATCAGGTTCTGCACCGTTTCCTTGCCCAGATAGTGGTCGATCCGGTAGATCTGCGACTCGGCGAAGTGCCGGCCCACCGACTCGTTGATCTCCTGCGCCGAGGCGAGGTCGTGGCCGAGCGGCTTTTCGAGCACCACGCGCGAACTGCCGTCGATCAGACCGGCCGCCGTGAGGTTGTCGCAAATCGTCGTGAACAGTTCGGGCGACGTGGAGAGATAGAACACGCGCAGCGCATGCTCGCGCGACGCCGCCTTCAGGTTCCCGTAAGAGGCGGCATCGTTCACGTCGATGATCACGTACTGGAACAGGTTCAGATAGCGGTCCCACGCTTGCGCGTCGAACGCTTTCGCGTCGATGAACGGACGCGACTGCTCTTCCATGAACTTGCGATAGTCGTCGATCGTCCAGTTCTTGCGGCCCACGGCGATGATGCGCGTTTCCGGCGGCAGGTTGCCGTGCAGGTGCGCCATGTAAAGCGCGGGCAGCAGTTTGCGCGCGGCCAGGTCGCCTCCGCCGCCGAAAATAATCATGTCGACGGGCTGTTCGGGCAAGGCTTGGGCAGGCTGATTCGTCATGGCAGGTCGGAGGTGACGCGCGCTCGGGTAACGATGTCGGGCACGACCGTTAGACCGTTGGCGCGCGGTTGCAGAACCCGCACCCGTCGCAAGAGCGGGGCGCGGCGAAAACGCTAATGGTGCATGGTTTCGCGCGAGTTTGCACGCGTGGCGCGAGCGCGGCGTTGCGCGACACCGCTTCCGTAATAAACCGACCGGCCGTTCATGCATGCATCGCGCGGCATTCAGCTGATCATTAGCCGAGCCCCGGCACCGCCACGCCGAAGGTCGCGAGCACCAACGCCACATTGAGCGCGAACACCGTGAGCGCGCCCGCCACGGCTGCCACGGCCGTGAGCGCATGATTACGATGGGGTCCCATCACGTCGCGCCGGCACGTGAGCCACACGAGCGCGGCCATTGGGAACGGCAGCGCGAGGCTCAGCACGACCTGGCTCATGACGAGCGCCTCCGTGGCGTTCACGCCGAGCGCCACCACGACGAAGCTCGGCACCATCGTCACCGCACGGCGCAGCCAGAGCGGGATGCGGAAATTCACGAAGCCTTGCATGATCATCTGTCCCGCGAGCGTGCCCACCACGGAACTCGAGATGCCCGAGGCGATCAGCGAGACGAGGAAGATGCTGGCGGCCGCCGCGCCCAGCAGCGGGGCGAGCGTGCGGTAGGCGGTCTCGATCTCGGCGACATCGGCATAGCCCTGGTGGAACGCGCCGGAGGCCATCACCACCATCGCCATGTTGATGAGCCCGGCCACCGAAAGCGCGACCACGACCTCGACGTTGGAAAACTTTACGAGCCGCTTGCGCTCGGCGTCGTTGCGCGCGAGTACGCGCGCCTGGGTGAGCCCGGAGTGCAGAAAGAGCGCATGCGGCATGACCGTTGCGCCGATGATGCCGACCGCGATCGTTACGGCTTGCGCGTCGGGCAGGCGTGGCGTGGCGAGGTGGCGCAAGAGGCTCGGCCACTCGACCGGCGCGATGAATAGCTCCAGAACATAACAAATGCCGATCACGCCCACGAGCGTGCCGATCAGGAGTTCGAGGGGCCGGAATCCCGCGCGCTGCAGGAACAGGAGCGCGTAGGTGACGACGGCCGTCACCGCCATGCCCGCGAGCAGCGGCAGATGAAACAGCAGCGCAAGGCCGATCGCGCCGCCGAGGAATTCGGCGAGATCGGTGGCCATGGCGGCGATCTCGCTCACGATCCACATGAACCACACGAGCGGCGCGGGCAGGCTGTCGCGGCACAGTTCGGCGAGATTGCGCCCCGTGGCGATGCCGAGCTTCGCGGAAAGCCCCTGAAACAGCATGGCGATCACGTTGGCGAGCAGCACGACCCACAGCAGCGCGTAGCCGTAGCGCGCGCCGGCCTGGATGTTGGTCGCGATATTGCCGGGGTCGATATAGGCGACGGAGATGACCACGGCCGGACCCGCGAGCGGCAGCAGAAGGGCGACGCCACGGCGGCGTCCTTCGAGCGCTTCGCGCACCGCGGCGGCCGTGCTGCGGGTCAGGCCGTCGGGCGCGCGCAAACCGGTGTCCGCGTTATTCGCGCGGTCGTCGCGGGCGCGATGATCCATGCAACTTCTCGCACGAGAAAGAGTCTGTTAGCGCATCCCAATGCCATGACCCTTGCACGGAGCAGACGCGAATGCGCCCGCAAATGCGGCAAATGTGTTGCAAAGGCGTCATCGGAATCGGGCCCTCATGCGTTAAGCAGGCAATCCGCGCGCCTGCCTTGGCACTATCTCAGCACAAACCGGCGCAGCGCGCCTTCGCTGCTCTCTTTCCCTTACGAAATGCCTGAATTCCCGATCTTTTCGAATGCACCGGCTCACATGAAAAAAACGCTCGCTTCCGCGCTGCTGATGAGCGGCCTCGCATGGGGCGCGCTCGCCCACGCCGACGACAAGGTCATCGTGCTCGACTCGGGCGAGGCGAAGCTTTCGCTCATCGACGAGGCGAGCCGCACCGTGGTCGGCACCGAACCCACGGGCAAGGAGCCGCATCACCTGATGATCACGCCCGATGGCAAGTCGCTCATCGTCGCCGATTCGGTGTCGAACGACCTGCTGTTCCTCGACCCGCATACGGGGCAGGTACAGCGCCGCCTGGAAGGCATTGAAGATCCGTATCAGCTCGGCTTCTCGCCCGACCGCAAATGGTTCGTGACCGCGGGCCTGCGGCTCGACCGCGTGGACGTCTACCACTACGACGGCCAGAACCTCACGATCGCCAAGCGCATTCCGCTCGCGAAAACGCCGAGCCACATCACGTTCGCTTCCGACAACAAAACGGCGTTCGTCACGCTGCAGGACACGGGCGAAGTGGCCGCGATCGATCTGCCGACGCAAACGGTGCTCTGGAAGCTGAAGGTGGGCAACACGCCCGCGGGCCTGTGGATGACGCCCGGCGACAAGTATCTGCTCGTCGGCATGACTGGCGAGGACAACGTGGCCGTGGTGGACTGGCACAACCGCACGGTCGTGAAAAAGATCCAGACCGGCCGCGGTGCGCATAACTTCCGCAATCTGGACGATGGCAAACATATCGCCGTGTCGAATCGCGTGGAGAGCACGATCAGCATTCTCGATTACACGACGCTTACCAAAGTGGCCGACATCACGGGCCTGCGCCCCGGTCCCGACGACATGGAGCTTTCGGCGGACAAGCGTTACCTTTGGGTGACGTTCCGCTTCGCGAAGCACGTGGGCGTGATCGACCTGACCACGCGCAAGCTGATCGACACGATCGCGGTGGGCCGCTCGCCGCACGGCATCTACTTCGCGAACAGCGCGCCGTTCTACGCGCCGAACCCGGACTGATTGGGGAGTCTCGATGCTCGACACGCTGCTTTCGCAGGCCGACAACCTCGTTTCGTGGCTGCAGACGCTTGTCTACGTGGACGTGGTGCAGCCGATCTTCTACAAGATTGGCCTGATGGGCTATGACGAGGACACCTACGACGCGCTCTACTGGGTGATCGTGGGCGTGCTGCAGATCTGTGCCTCGTATGTGCTGCTGCGCCCGCTCGAAGCGCTGCGCCCCGCGGAAAACTGGGGCGATCGCAAGGCGTTGCGCGCCGACGTCTGGTACACGTGGATCGCGAAGCTCGGCATTCTGAACATCGCGTTCTTCTTCTTGCTCACGCCCGTGTTCAATCACTGGCAGAGCCTGATGGCGATCCACAACGTGCCGAACATCGAAGTGGACAGCCTCTGGCCCGGCGTGACCGACAAGCCGCTCGTGTCGTTCCTGATCTATCTCGTCGTACTCGACTTCGCGGGCTACTGGTATCACCGCTGGCAGCATCGTTTCGGCGTGTGGTGGGAACTGCACGCCGTGCATCACAGCCAGCAGCAGATGTCGCTGTGGTGCGACGATCGCAATCATTTCCTCGACGATATCGTTCAGGCTGCATTCTTCGCGGGCATCTCGCTCTTTATCGGCGTGCCGCCCGCGCAGTTCGTCGTGCTCGTGGCCGTGAGCAACTTCATGCAGAGCGTGCAGCACGTGAATGCGCGGCTCGACCTTGGCTGGCTGCTCGAGCGCATCGTGGTGAGCCCGGCGTTTCATCGGCGTCATCATGCGATCGGCTACGGCCACGAAGGCACGCGCTACGGCTGCAACTTCGGCGTGCTGTTTCCGTGGTGGGACATGCTGTTCCGCACGGCGTCGTGGAACAAGCAGCAAGAGCCCACCGGCATTCGCGACCAGTTGCCCGCGCCGCAGGGCAAGGACGCAAACTATGGCGAGGGGCTGCTCGCGCAGCAGTGGTTTGCGCTCGTGCGCATCGCGCGGCGCCTTGCGGGCAAGGGCTATCCGATGGGAGACGCGGCGCGCTGACTGGAAGCGCGCAGTGTCATGGCCCTCACGCGAGGCGGTCTTCGGGCCGCCTCGTTTCGTTTCAGGATGACGTTTCGGGATGCCGCAGCCGCGCCGGATGCGATAATCGCGCATTCATCCCCCACACATGCATGATGCGCGCGTCAAAGGCGCAGTTGGAGAACATCTTGAGCCGTATCGACAATCCGCAGCACGACCAGGAAGTCGGCGTGGCCGACGCCACCCAGGACACGACCCGCATCGACGACACGCGCATCGGCGCCGTGCGTCCGCTCATTTCGCCCGCGCTGCTGCTCGACGAGCTGCCGGTGCCGCAGGACACGCAAAACCTCGTCGAAACGAGCCGCGGCGAGATCGCCGAAGTGCTCGCGCAGCGCGACGACCGGCTCGTGGTGGTGGTGGGGCCGTGCTCGATCCACGACCACGACCAGGCCATCGAATACGCGAAGCTCCTGAAGGCGAAGGCCGACACGCTCAAGGACGATCTGCTGATCGTCATGCGCGTGTACTTCGAGAAGCCGCGTACCACGGTGGGCTGGAAGGGCTATATCAACGACCCTCGTCTCGATGGCAGCTTCCGCATCAACGAGGGCTTGCGCGCGGCGCGCCAGCTGCTGCTCGACATCAATGCGCTCGGCCTGCCTACGGCCACGGAATTCCTCGATCTGCTGAGCCCGCAATTCATCGCCGACCTCGTGGCGTGGGGCGCGATCGGCGCGCGTACGACCGAAAGCCAGAGCCACCGGCAGCTGGCTTCGGGCCTCTCATGCCCGATCGGCTTCAAGAACGGAACCGACGGCGGGGTGCAGGTGGCGAGCGACGCCATCGTCGCGGCGCGCGCGAGCCACGCGTTCATGGGCATGACGAAGATGGGCATGGCCGCGATCTTCGAAACGCGCGGCAACGACGACTGCCACGTGATCCTGCGCGGCGGCAAGAGCGGGCCGAACTACGACGCGGCTTCCGTGGCGGCGTGCTGCGCGTCGCTTGCGAAGGCGGGGCTGCGCGAGCAGGTCATGATCGACTGCTCGCACGCGAATTCGAACAAGGCGCATCAGCGTCAGATCGACGTGGCGCGCGATATCGGCGAGCAACTGGCGGGTGGCGACAAGCGCATCATCGGCGTGATGATCGAGAGCCATCTCGAAGAGGGCCGCCAGGACCAGAAGCCGGGCGTGCCGCTCAAGCGCGGCGTGTCGATTACCGATGCGTGCATCAGCTGGGCGCAGACGGCGCCGGTGCTCGATGGGCTGGCGCAGGCGGTGCGGGAGCGGCGCAAGGCGGGGTGAGGGCGCTAACGCCCCTAGCGCCCCTTGCGCGCCCCTTTCTTCGCCGTCGCCCGCGGCGCCTCCTTCACCGGCGCCGCCACTCCCACACTCGCATTCAACTGCTCGAGCCACGAAAGCGCATCGGCATAGGCGAGAAATTGCTGCAGATACCCCGGCGACACCTCGCGCATGAGCGAGAGCGCGCGATGCACGAGGCTGCTCGAATTGAGCGGCCCGGCGTTTCTGGGCACCTGGTCCAGCGACTGCCGCAACTGCTTTTCGGAGCGCACGCGTGACCACGTTTGCCGGAAGTATTCGACCAGCTCCGGGTCCGGCTCGTGCCGCACCCGCGTTGCCGGTTGTGCGGGCTCCGCACGCGCGAGCGAATCGACGAGGCGGCCCAGTTCGCTCCTCGCTGTCTCGTCGCGGAGTTCATGCGTGATTTTCGATGCCTCGCGCGCGAGGTCGTCGGCAAAGGCGCCCAGCAGTTGCGCAAGCCGCGCGTCGATGAGCCGCCGCGCGTCGCCCGCATGCGCGGCGGCGCGCCGCTCCAGCGCCTCGATCAAATGAAAGCGCACCGGGTCGAGCTGGTCCGCGCCGCGGGCGCGCCAGGCGTCGAGCAGGGCGCGTGCGTCAGGGGCCGACTGCGGGCCCATGTCATTGACCATGCTTGCTCTCGCCGACGGTCGGACGCGGCACCGGCGCAATCTCCACGCGGCGGTTCTTCGCGCGGCCGGCTTCGTCGGTGTTGGCGCTCACCGGCTGCTCGGAGCCGAACGCGGCCGCGAACACCGACGACGCGGGAACCCCTTCGTCGATGAACGCGCGCGTGACCGTCAGCGCGCGTTCGGCCGAAAGCTCCCAGTTGTCGGCGAAGCGGTGGTTGCCGGCGTGCACTTGCTGGTCGTCGGCGAAACCGCTCACCATCAGGATTTCATCGCGGGTCTTCAAGTACGCCGCGAGCGGACCGGCGAGGCTCTTGAGCAGATCGCGGCCCTGCGGCGTCAACTGGTCCGAGTTCAGCGCGAACAGCACGCTGCCGCTAATGCCGATGCGGCCGTTCACGAGCGTCACGCGCCCCGCCGCGAGCGGGCCCGCGAGCGCTTCTTCGAGCGTCTTGCGGCGCTCGGTTTCGGCCTTGCGTTGTTTCACTTCGTTCGCGAGCCGGCTCGACAGTTCGAGCTGCATGCCGACCACGCCGACGAGGATCAGCAGGAACGCGCCCAGCAGCACCGACATCAGGTCGGCGAACGCGGGCCAGACCGGCGCGGCAGGGGCCGCGCCGCCGTCGATTTCGTCGTTCATGCCGCATCCGCTCCGGCGGTCGCGCGCTGGCTGGCGAGCTGCTGCAGGTTCTCGACGATCTGCTTCTGCGACAGCATGCTCAGGTCGATGACTTCACGCGCCTGCGCCACGTAGTAGGCGAGCTGGTCGTCGCTGCGCGCGAGCGACTTGTCGAGCGCGGCCTCGATGCGCTCCAGATGCGCCACGAGCTTGTCGTTCGATTCGCCGAACACGCTCACGGCCGCGCCGAACGCGTCGCCCAGGCTCGCCACTTCGACGGCGCTGCCGCTCACCTGCGCGGCGATCGCGCCCAGCTTGCCGCTTTCGGCTTCGACGTTCGCGCTGAACTGGCCGCCCACGCGTTCGAGCAGATCCGACGACGTGGAGACGAGCGCGTCGATTGCCGAGCGCTGCTCGGTGGAGGCGCGGTTCACGGCGTCGAGCAGCGTTTCGAGCGTGGCGAGCAGGCGATTGCGCTCGTCGAGCATCGCGGTGTCGCGGACCATGCTGTCCGAGAGCTTCTGGCGCAGCTCGGCGATGACTTCGGCCGCCGCTTGCGGAGCGGCCGACGCGGCCTGCACGAGGCTGCCGATTTCCGCGATCGTGCTGGCGTTATGGGCCTGCGATTGCGTGGTGATGTCGCTGGCGGTCTGGGCGAGCGCTGCGCAGATGTCCTGCTGGCGCTGCGCGGTGGCCGCGCTCGTGGCTTCCCATTGCTCGCGCAAGGCGGCGGACATCGCGGCTAGCGTTGCGGTCCATGCTGCGAGACGTTGCTCGTCGCGCGAGGAGATTTCCGTGTGCAGGCTCGCGGCGGCCTTCGGCGCTTCTGCCGCGGCTTGTACCAGGCGATCGATCTCGGCGATCGTATTCGTTGCGTGCCGCTGCGACTGCGCGGCGATCTCGTTCGCGTGTTGCGCGAGCGTCGCGCAGACTTCCTGCTGGCGTTGCGCAGTGGTTGCGCTCGTTGCTTCCCACTCCTGGCGCAATCCGGCTGCCATCGTCGCGAGCGATGCGGTCCATGCTTCGACACGCTGTTCGTCGCGCGCCGAAATTTCCGCATGCAGGTTCGCGGCGGCCTTCGGCGCTTCCGAAGCGGCATCGACGAGACGGTCGATCTCGGCAATCGTCTTGCTTGCGTGCTGCTGCGATTGGGCGGCGATCTCGTTCGCGGTTTGCGCGAGCGCCGCGCAGATTTCCTGCTGACGCTGCGCCGAAAGCGCGCTCGTCGCTTCCCACTCCGCGCGCAGCCCGGCGGCCATCGTCGCGAGCGATGCCGTCCACGTTTCGATGCGTTGCTCGTCGCGCGCCGAAATTTCCGCATGCAGGTTCGCGGCAGCCTTCGGCGCCTCCGAAGCGGCATCGACGAGACGGTCGATTTCGGCAATCGTCTTGCTCGCGTGCTGCTGAGACTGTGCGGCGATCTCGTTCGCGGTTTGTGCGAGCGTCGCGCAGATTTCCTGCTGACGTTGCGCCGAAACGGCGCTCGTCGCTTCCCACTGCGTACGCAGTTCGGCACTCATGGTCGCGAGCGCTTCTGCCCAGCTTGCGAGCCGCGCTTCGTCGCGCGCGCCAAGCTTCGTCTGCAAGTCCGCATGGGATGCATCGAGCGTGCGCAGCAGCGAGGCCGAATGCTGTTCGAACGTTGCAGCCGCTGTGGCGAGCGCCTGCTGGTTGCCCTCAGCGAGCTTTTCGCCGGTGCGCTCCTGCTGCTCGAGCGCGGCCTGCCACGCCTGCGACATCGTCCCCGAAGCGCTTTCGAAGCGCGTCGAGACGCCATCGAGCAGCCCGGCGGCACGTTGCTCGAAGCTGGCGTTGAAGCGCTCCAGCGCGCCGCCCAGGTCGGCGGCCAGCGCCTCGTTGGTCTGGCGGTGTTGCGCGAGCGCGCGGTTCCAGATGTCGGCGACGTTTGCCGTCGACGCCTCGAAGCCGCTTGCGAGCCCTTCGAGCTGCTGCTGCACCGCCTGCGTGAGCGCACCCTGCATCGACGCCGATTCGCGCGCGAGGCCCGCCATGGTCGCTTCCACCACGGGCTGCAGCGCCGCGCCCGCGGCGCGTGCGCTTTCGGCGGCGCTCGACTTGAGCGACTGGCCCACCGAAGCCGCGAGGCGGCTCCAGGCGGCTTCGGCGTTCGCGGCGAAGGCCTGTTGGGTCGCGATCTGCTGTTCGTGCTGCGTGGCGCCCTGGCGCTCGATCAGCGTCATCAGCGCGCCGAGCTTGTCGACCAGCGCGGGCATGGCGTCGGCCTGACGCTGCAGCAGCTTGAACGAGGCTTCGCGCTGATGAACCGGCGAAAAGGCGCGCAGCGTCGTCGCGATCTTCGCGTCGAGCTGCTGCGCGGCCGCAATGCGCTCGCGGCGGCACAGCGCGGAGAGCAGGCCGAGCATGGCGGAGGTGGCCACACCCGCGATGGAGGTGCCGAACGCGAAGCCGAGGCCGTTCACCGGCGCGGCGAGCGAGGCGCGGATCGCATCGAGGTCAGTGGCGCTTTCCAGCGCCGCGCCCGTGCCCTTGAGCGTGACGACCATGCCGAGCAGCGTGCCGAGCATGCCGAGCAGCACGAGCAGGCCCGTGAGGTACGGCGCGAGCGCCGGGCCCGGCAGGGCCGCGCGCTCGCCTTCGACACGCGCGCGCACCGCGTTGCGCAGGCCCGGATGCACCGTGTCGAGCCAGCCGGCCAGGCGCGCGGGCGGCGCGTTCAACTGCGCGAGCGCCTGGACGAGCGTGGTCGTGGCCTGCTGAAAGCGATAAAGCTCCCAGGCGCCCGCGACATAGCACGCGCCGATCAGCAGCGTGACGGCGCTCGCAAGCGGGTTGGTGAGCGCGTAGCCGGCGCCGATCCAGCACACGGCGGCGAGACCCACGACGAAGACAACAGGTTCAATGCGAATTCGGGACATAGCGCGGGACATAGCGTTTGGGTTAGCTGGTGCGAAGGGCGGCAAGCAGCCCTTCCACCGGTTGAAACCGAATCTCAAGTTCGGCGAGCAACACGCTCTGCATATCTTTGCGAAAGCCGGCGAGCCATGCGTGCGGCGCGGCGCTTTCCGCGTCGGTTTGCGCAGCGGCCGCCGCCGCGCGCTGCCGCTCGAAATGCGTGCCGAGCAGCGCGGGCACGCCGGCGAGCAGGCTGCGCTCGCGCGCGCCGAGCGCCTGTTCCATGACGGCATCCACGGTCGCCAGGCGCGCGAGCGCAGGCGCGCGGGCGGCCAGCGCGGCACGCAAACGGGCGCGCAGCGTGGCGATGTCAGTCTCCATCGCCTGCTGCAGGGCCAGGTAGCGCTGGCGGAAATCCGCGAAATCGGGTTCCACATCGGCCGGTTGGCTGGCGGCTTGCGTGCGGCGACCATCGCGCCGCGCGGGCGCGCCTTCGCCAGCAATGGCCTTTCTCAGCGTCGCGCGCACGCGCTCGCTCTGGCTTTGTTCGGCACTGGCGCCGACGCGCGTTGCTGGCGCACCGCCCGGCGTTTGAACGCTCAGCGCCGTCGAAAGCGCGATAGCGTCCGTCCAGCCGAGCCACTGGCTCAGCTGGTCCGAGATCGATTGCCGGGATTCGGGCACCTCGGCTTCGCCGAAGCGGGCAAGTAAGCGAACGAGCGTCGGGCCGCTCAACGCGAGGCGTTGCGGGGCTAGCACTTTTCCACCTGGGCAAAAAACCCGCTAGTTTACACGCCCGCGAGGGGGCGGCCGGCATCGGCGGTTTGCCGGGCGCCTGAACGGCGCCGCCGCGAGCGGTGAAAGCGCGGCTCTCGTGGGCGCAAGGCCACGCCGCGCGGGGGCTTCAGGCCTTGGCGCTCTCGTCCAGAATTTGCTGGATGGCTTGCTCGAAGGTTTCGACGGGCTGGCCGCCGCTGATCAAATACTGCTGGTTGAAGATGATCCCCGGCACCGACTGGATGCCCGCCGCCTGGTATTCGTGCTCTTCGGCGCGCACCTCGTCGGCGAACTGGCCGCTTTCCAGGACTTCGCGCGCGCGATCCGCGTCGAGCCCCACGGACTGCGCCGCCGCGAGGAGCACCGCGTGGTCGCTCGTGTCCTTGCCCTCGCCGTGATACGCACGCAACAGCGCGAGCTTGAGCGGCAGCTGCTTGCCTTCAATGCCGGCCCAGTGCAGCAGACGATGCGCGTCGAACGTGTTGTAGATGCGCTCGCGCGGCCCGAACGCGAAGCCGACGCTTGCGCCGCGCTCGCGGATCATGGCTTGCGTCTCGGCAATCTGCTCAGGCGTGCGGCCGTACTTCTTGCCGAGATACTCGACCACGGATTCGCCGCCCGGGCCCATCTGCGGATTCAGTTCGAACGGATGCACGACGATCTGCGCATCGACGGTGTCACGCAGACGTTCGAGCGCGAGATTCAGCGACGAGAGGCCGATTGCGCACCACGGGCACGCGATGTCGGAGACGAAATCGATTCTGAGCGTTTGTTTCATGGCTTTCCTGATCCGGTTGAGCGCGGAATAACTGGGGCGCAGTGCATGGCGGGCGCGCAAACGGCGTGCGCACCCGGCGCGGATGATTCGTCAACGTGTACGTCGGCTTATTCGTCCATCATGCGGGCCTTGACCTTCTTGCCCTTGACCTTGCCCGCGTTGAGCTTGCGCAGCGCGTCGCGCGCGATGCTGCGCTCCACGGCCACGTAGGTCGAAAAATCGGTCACGTTGATCTTGCCGATCTGCGCGCCGCTGAAGCCCGCTTCGCCGGTCAGCGCGCCCAGCACGTCGCCGGGACGGATCTTTTCCTTGCGCCCGCCGAGGATCTGCAGCGTTTCCATCGGCGGCAACAGCGGCTCGTTGCTGGCGGGCTTGAGTTCCGCGAGGGGGCTCCACTCGACTTCGCGCTTGAGCGCCTGCTCAATGCCGCCCACGCGGCCCATTTCGTCCATGCTCGCGAGGCTGAGCGCCCAGCCGTCCTGGTCGGCGCGGCCCGTGCGGCCGATGCGGTGCACGTACACCTCGGGGTCGGGCGTCACGTCCACGTTGATCACGGCTTCGAGCTGCGCGATGTCGAGGCCGCGCGCGGCCACGTCGGTGGCCACGAGCACCGAGCAGCTGCGGTTGGCGAATTGGATCAGCACCTGGTCGCGCTCGCGCTGGTCGAGCTCGCCGTGCAGCGCGAGCGCGTGAAAGCCCTGCGCGCGCAGCACGTCGAGCAGGTCGCGGCATTGCTGCTTCGTGTTGCAGAACGCAAGCGTGCTGACGGGCCGGTAGTGATTGAGCAGCATGCCCACGGCGTGCAGGCGCTCGTCTTCCGTGACTTCGTAAAAGCGCTGGCGGATCTTGCTGTCGTCGTGATGTTCTTCGAGCTTGACTTCCTTCGGATTGCGAAGGAACTGCTGGCTCAGCTTCGTAATGCCTTCGGGGTAGGTCGCCGAAAAGAGCAGCGTTTGACGCTCCTTCGGGCATTGGCGTGCCACCGTGGCGATGTCGTCGAAGAAGCCCATGTCGAGCATGCGGTCGGCTTCGTCGAGCACGAGCGTATTGAGCGCGCCGAGCGCGAGGTTGCCGCGCTCCAGATGGTCCATGATGCGGCCAGGCGTGCCCACGACGATGTGTGCGCCGTGTTCGAGGCTCGCCGCCTGCGGACGCATGGGCGTGCCGCCGCACAGCGTGAGCACCTTGATGTTTTCTTCGGCGCGCGCGAGGCGGCGGATCTCCTGTGTGACCTGGTCGGCCAGCTCGCGCGTGGGGCAGAGGATCATGGCCTGCACGTCCTGGCGGCGCGCGTCGAGACGCGAGAGCAGCGCGAGCGAAAAGGCGGCCGTCTTGCCGCTGCCGGTCTTGGCCTGGGCGATCAGGTCGTGGCCCGCGAAAGCGATGGGCAGGCTCGCGGCCTGGATCGGCGTCATGTCGACGTAGCCGAGGCGCGTGAGGTTGGCGAGCGTGGCGGGCGCGAGCGGCAGCTCGCTAAAGGGCGTTGCAGTGGCTTTGTTTGTCATGACGGGGTCTCGCGCCGGACGGGTGAGGGCGACGCGGCCGTTCGGTAGAAGTGGCGTCGATGCGGGTGGTGCGCGCGCAATGCGCGCGAGCGTTCCGGGATTTTAACGGATGCGCGCGCTCGCGCCCGCGCGCGTGCCGCGCGAGGGGAATGACGGGCGCCATAGAGGAGGCCGAAAACGTCTCGTTTGATAATCGCGATTTCACGCAATAATAATCGCCGTATATGGAAATAATGCACGCGCGCGATACGACTGGTATTGTCGTGATAAAGTTCAACTCATCGAAGAAATTTTAATCGCCCGAAATGCCCGGCAATTAAGCCGATTTCCACAATAATCGAATTCCAGTGCCGATCCGGGCGTCGCGTGATTGCCACACGGCCTATTCAGGCTGATCGGTGCATTACTCAGTATTTCCCATTTACAACAGGCACTTACGGAATTTTCTTTCGATATTTCCAGATTTAGCAAATATCTGTTACAGCGTTTGCCAAGGCGATTTAAAGCCTTTGACACGTAGACTTCGCCCGGGATTGCCGGTGTGGCTCCAATACCCGGAGCCGCTTCAGCGCGGTCTGAATGTCACAAGGAAAGTCATGAAGAATACTTTGATTATCGCGGGCGTCCTCGGCGCTTTCGCAGCCTCCGCTCACGCACAAAGCAGCGTTACTCTCTACGGCGCACTGGATGCGGGTATCGTCTATGCGAACAATGCAGGCGGCCACGCCGCATGGAACCAGGGTAGCGGCACCGTTGGCGACACGTACTTCGGCCTGAAGGGCAGCGAAGACCTGGGCGGCGGTCTGCACGCGATCTTCACGTTGGAAAACGGCTTCAACCTGAATAACGGCAAGGACACCGAGAGCGGCACGATGTTCAACCGCCAGGCGTTCGTCGGTCTGCAGAGCGACCGCTTCGGTACGCTGACGCTCGGCCGCCAGTATGACTCGATGGTCGACTACCTCGCTCCGCTGTCGGAAACCGGCTCGGGCTACGGCAACAACCTCGCCGCTCACCCGTTCGACAACGACAACCTTGACCACTCGTTCTCGATCAAGAACGCGGTCAAGTATCAGAGCGTCAACTACCAGGGCTTCAAGTTCGGCGGCATGTACGGTTTCAGCAATGACGCCGGCCAGTTCGCGAACAACCGCGCATGGAGCGCGGGCGCATCGTACGGCAACGGCCCGCTGAACTTCGCAGCTGCCTACCTGCAGATGAACAACTCGCCGACGAACACGAACGCCAACGGCGCGAATTCGGCTTCGAACGGCAACAACTTCAATCTGTCGGCACAAACGCAACGCACGTTCGGTGCAGGCGTGAACTACAACTACGGCCCGGCAACGGTCGGCTTCGTGTGGACGCACACGCAGTACGAAAACCTGATCGCTGGCGGCCAGGGCGGCAACACGTTCTCGATCCCGTCGGGCACGAACCTGCACATGGACAACTTCGAGCTGAACGGCGCCTACGCGCTCACGCCGGCTCTCGCCCTGAACGCGTCGTACACGTTCACGGACGGCAAGGTCACGGGTTCGAACGGTTCGGGCGATCCGAAGTGGCACACGGTTTCGCTGACGGCTGACTACTCGCTCTCGAAGCGCACCGACGTCTACGCTGGCGCTGTGTACCAGCACGCTTCGGGCAGCCTCGGCGACGCCGGCGCGAACGTGGCGATGATCAACACGCTGTCGCCGTCGACCTCGCAGAGCCAGGTCGCCGCAACGGTGGGTCTGCGTCACCGCTTCTAAGCATCGCTTGCTCGCTCCCTCGTGGAGCGACGAAGCGCGAGCACCCGATCGGCCGGTCGGGGCCCGCGCTTCACGCGGGCCAGACCCTTGGCCCGCTGCTTCATCCGCTTTCTACCTGAAGCACGACCGGTTCACGGTGCGTGGCGCGCTCATAAGGCGCGCCACCGCTGTGAACCGGTTTTCTTTTGTGGCTCAGGATTTCACAGCCGCCGGTGCGACGCTTGCCGCAGGCGCGGCTACGCCATTCGGCACGTCTTCCGTCGCTCCCCGCACCCGCGAAACCCATAGCACCGCCACGCATGTGAGCGCCGCGGCGATCCAGCCGTTCTGCCCAAAGCCGATGATCGCGCCGTGCGCGCCATTCGTGAGCCACTGGCCGCCCAGCCACGCGCCGATGCCCGTGCCGAGCGCCTGCACCGCGCTGTTGGCGCTCAGGAACGCGCCGCGCCGCGCGGGCTCGGGAATGGTGGTGAGCAGCGCCTGCATCGGCACCATGCGGCCCGACATCGAGATCATGAAGAGCGCGAAGAACGCCACGAGCGCGAAGAAGGGCAACGTCGGCAGATGCGTGACGAACAGCACCGGCGCGAGCGAGACGAGCGCCATCACGCGAAACACGCGGCGCTTGCCGTAGCGGTCCGCGAGACGGCCCACCGCGCGCGAGGTCATGAACGTCGCCGCGCCGCCCGCCATGTAGAGCCACGAGAGCTGCTGCGGCGCGACGCCATGATTGCCGACGAGCATCGGCGCGATGAACGGGATCACGAGCATGTGCCCGGCCATCATCGTGAAGGTGAGCGCAAAGGCCTTCAGATGGCGCGGCAACGTGAGCAGCTGCCAGAGATTCGGCAGCACTTGCGCGAGCGGCGTGCGCTGGCCGAGATGCTCGGTGAGCGAGGGCACGACGCGCGAGCCCGCGAGCCAGATTGCCACGGAGAGCGCGACGAGCAGCAGGAACGGCGCGCTCCAGCCGTAGTGCGCGCCGAGCAGCACGCCGGCTGGCACGCCCGCGATGGCCGCAATGGAGAACGCCGTCATGATGATGCCCGTGGCCGCGCCGCGCCGCGCGGCGGGAATCACGTCGCTCACGATCGCCATCACGATCGAGCCGAGTATGCCGCCGGTGAGGCCCGCGAACGCGCGCGCCGCGAGCAGCAGATGAAAGTTCGTGGCGAGTGCACAGGCGAGATTGGAGAGCGCGAAGAGTGCATAGGCCACTTGCAGCAGACGGCGGCGATCGAAGCGGTCGATATACGTCGCCGCAAGGAGCCCTGATAGACCCGAGCAGAGCGAATACGCGGAAACGGCCGTCGCGAACGCCGCGGGCGTGATCGCGAACGCATGCATGATCTGCGGGCCGAGCGGCATCATCACCATGAAATCCATGATGTTAGCCTGGGCAGAGATGTCAACTTAACGTAGGAAGACCTGGAAGAGCAGTACGCTTTTCAGACTATTTCTATTTTTTTTTTGAATTTATTCAGCTTGCCAGCAGGCAAGCTGAATTACACATAGACCGTGTCCGCAGGTTTGTTGCGGTCATTTAAAAGAGGATTTTTGATGTTTGAATTCGCAAGCTGGACTAGCTATCAATCTGCGATATCGCTCAGCGCTCTTGCCATCTTAAATGTCCGGCTAGAGCAAATTCACGACCACCGGTGCCTTCGGGCCCGACCGAAGAATTCAAATCTGTCGTCGTGAGGGGATTCCAGCAGTCAGCCGACTTATCAATTTTCCCGACAATGGACTTGCATAACGGCGGGATGTCCTCTATCTTAGGTTACTTATCTCCGGCCTTCGGGCCACCTTTCTTGCTCGCATTGGGTACGCAACAGAAGTAACAGTGACCCAACTAGGCTAGCTGGATCCTGTTTGGCTTTAGCTGATCGAGCAAGCTGAAGCGAACACTTAATGTCATACGAGGTTTTGTATGCAAGTGTTCGCTTTCGCCCAGAATTCTGGGCTCGTTCCTCCTGTTTTCCGCCACCCCAGAGTGGCGCGGATACGCTCGTCGTGCAAGCAGCCCATTAGGGCTTTTGCTCGGTCGCTGAAGCGAACCGCACGCTCGTCGGTAAGGAGCTTCCAATGAGGCTCCTATTCCACAGCGCGGGTATCCCTGGCTATGTGCCAGCTGGCTTTCAATTCCCTACACTGATCGATTCACGCGGCTTCATTCTTGAGGCAGCGTACCTATACATTCTGTATCAGGTCGCAACGAATGCGTGGTCATCTGAAGCGACAGCACGCACATTCGCTCAGCGACTCCTAGATATCTTTGCTTATTTTGAAGACAACGACATTCCATTCGAAAGCGTCTCGGTCGATCATCTTACTAACTACAGGGAATTTAAATTAGAGATTGGCGTTGACGGGAAGCGCTGCAAGCAGGCAACGGTTAATCTTGCTGTTGATGCGTTCAAATCTTATTGGGCATGGGCCTTAAAAAAGGGACTCATCGTCGAAACCAATTGCGTATCGATAGCTGAATATACGGTGCGCACTCGTGGGCTTCCGGCTTTCGCCGGCATCTGGCTTCCAACTGCTGACGACATAAAAGCGTTCATGTTGCATTTGCGCGGGCCAGAGGAGCGCATCGCGACAGGGCTCACTTTCTGTTCTGGGCTGCGACGATCTGAGGTGACTTCTCTGCCGGCGGACATCCTGCTTCCGCTGGACAAGATGCGGCGCCGATGGGGGGCCGTTCTCCTCGAATTAGACGGATATCACGCGCCGACCAAAGGGTCCAGGCGACGGAAAGTGGAAATCCCGGTTCGTCTGTACGGTGAGATGCTCAATTACAAAATGAGTGACCGCAGAGCAGGTCGCATTGAGCGCGCCAGTCAGGTTTGCGAAACGTTGTTGGTCACAAAATATGGACGATCGTGTAATCCGGATTGGTTAAATGACGCTTTTTTGCGTGCGAGCAAACTCAGCGGGATTGCGATTCATCCTCATCTTCTGAGGCATTGGTACGCGACACGATTTTTGGAATATGAAACGTCCGGGAGATTTAAGGGAAGTGAAGTTGCAGCTGTGGATGCGCTAAAGAATCTGCTTGGTCACTCCGATGTTAAAACAACGTATGGATACGTTCACCTCAGCGTACGTGAGGAATCGGAAAAAACTCGCGCGTTGACGCGGTATCAACGTGCACTCAGCGAAATTTTGGATAATTAGATCATGCGTAAATCACGACTGCATAAAGAAAACGGCAATGAAGTATCTGCGGGAGGAGTCGGTGAGGCGCCATGGCCTACGTGGATCTATCTGAATGAGCCCGGTCATATCCGGAGTTTTCGATTCGATTTCGGAATTTCGCCGGATCTCTTTCCTCTTGCCAAGGAATTCAGCGAAACACTATATCGATTGCGATTGGAGCTAAAGCCGAGATCACTTGAGCTACGATACCGTACTATTATGAACTATCTTGTCAGTTTAACGAAATGTCCGGAGATGATTCGGCCAAATTCAATTGCTGATATATCAAAGATCAACTTGGTTGAATATCAGGAGATACTTTCTCGACCCGTCAACATGCGGCCGGTAATGAAGAGGGCCAATGCTACCCATCGCGCGAGAGACCCTGTTTCTCTTCGCACCACAGTCACAGATGCGTGGCGGCTCGGAGTGGCGGCTAACGCTACTAGGCCTGATTTAGGACCGTTTGGTCTACGGAATGTGCCGAAGGATACTAGTTTAAAAAAGATTATTTATTCGCGCAAAGAATTTAAGTTGATCGTGAAGTTTCTGATTAATCGGCGCACCTTACCGCGAGGTGCGACATTAAATTCTGAGAGGGCTTATCTGGTCGCGTGCATTTGCACGCTGGCAGTTTTTTTGCCAATTAATCGATCCAGTGCTTTTATGTTAAACGAGAATTCGTTGCATCCAGGTGAACACGATCAACGATTCGACGTGGTGGTGGTTCGAAAGGACCGTCCGAAGCAGTCTGCGAATAGACTTCCAGAATTGAAGGGAGGCGGCGATGAGACAGATGCGATTGATGTGAAGATCAAGCGAAAAGGAGTTGTAAGAAAAATATTTGACGAAAATATAGAATACAACAGAGCGGCAAAGCTTGACACCTCCAATGGGTTGTTTCAGTGCAAATATGACTGCGCCGCTCAGGGCTACGACAATATATACGGAAGAATTACGGATGGTCCGTACGGCGCTGGAATGAAGGTGTTGCAAAGTGAATTAAACAAATCGGGAGCGAGGGCGGATAATGGGGGCAAGTTAATTATTTCAATGCGTAAATTACGAGATACGCTTGAGAATTATCTGCCGGAAGATACGCACATGCATGTTAAGGCGCGTGTTCTTAATCATAAAGATCCGGATACGACTGGGTCAATTTATGAAACCGTCACCGACGACGACCACTATAAATTTCAGAAGGGCCTCAATGCCATATCTGTTGTGGTCAATCGCTCCGTTACCGATGCGCAGGTGTGGGCGAGGGATGTTGGCCTCTCTCAGGATGTAATTCAACGTTTGATTGACGGAATGCTCAAGACCAAGGTTGCTTCATGTACTGATCCAATATACGGAGAGCTGGCGCCCAAGGATGGCCGGCCTTGTGCTAACACTCTTGCCTGCTTCCATTGTCACGCGCTAGCTGTCGTGGTGACCGATTTATACAGAATTGCCAGCCTAGAGAGACGAATTCGTCTGGACCTTGATGATGGTGTTATTCAGGGAGCCTATCGAAAGAGATTTGAGTTTATTTTGGAAGTTATTGATTTGGAGATATTTTCGCAATTCGAAAAGCGTTTGGTAAAAGCTGCGCGGGAGAAGGCAAAAAAAGTGCTTCATCCGCTGTGGATTGGAATTAATCTATCGAGATGACAATGACCCAACAATCCGTCGAGAAAATCGATAATACTTATCGAAGAAGGGTTTTTCATAACGTCGAGTTTCCTTTCAGAATTGGGGACGCAGCCTGGATTGTAACCGACGAGCTAAGGGGCGAGATTCCGAAAATTGGTTGGAAAAGGATTGATTTCAATCTGATTTTCGATGATGGGAGTCGTTTTTCTGATGGAAGGTATACTAATATGCTATATGTGGTGCAAAAATATCTTGAATTCAAATGGTGTTCCGGAAATTATCGAATAAATAGTTTTTGGAATAGAATTCGATTTTTTATTGCCTTTCTGGTGAATATTAGAAAGGTATGCTGCTTCTCGGAGGCATGGGGTGTCGACGAATATGTTGCGTACCGTAAAAAAATGGGGGGGCTTAAGGGTAGAGGGGCTAAAAAACCTAAAAATGACGGAAGATTAAAGGCGGACTCGCTTTTTAGATACATTGCATGCGTAAAGGAATTGTGGCATTTTAGCGAAGGGATGGAATATGGGTTGCGCGCAGAGCCGTGGGTAGGGAAAACGGCGGCGAAGGTTGCTGGCGCCAAAAGTAACAATGAGATGAATGTCGTCGAGCCATATGAGTTAGCCGTGTTTGCAGGATTCATTCGTGTCGCAAGACGTGATCTAGAGAATGTCGACGCAGTTTGTAAATTGTTGCTCTCGACCACGGACTATCGTGTTCGGATAGCCGCGGTGAACCAACTTCGTACTTCGGCAGCGCTTGCGATTTGCGCGACAGAGGGGATGCGACCTGACGAAATTTACTCCCTTGATGTGAATTGTCTTGAAAATGGGAAGCTAAATACGGAGGACGGCTTTGTTGATGTGACATGGCTAAACGGGCGCATATTTAAGGGTGAGCCACCGAGTGGTCGTCCACATCGATGGTTGGCGTCTGAAGAGACTATTCTCGCTGTTTCCGCGTTGAACAAAGTTCGACGTGCCCTAGATCTAGCTGTCAAGCACGGACGTATTCCGCCAAGTGACGCTCCAGCGATCGAGCAGTCGAAGGGACTGTTATTTCCAAAATTTAGATATCTAAACGGAAATAAGGCTTTTAATCCGCGTGCGGCGTTAATCGCCATAAAGAAGTATATTCAGCGGCCGGAATGTATGGAGTTTTTGACGGACGACACAGTTGTGACGCACCAACGCTTCCGGCCAACTATTGCGCGGGCCTTTGCGCGCCTAAAGTTGGGGGACGTTACGTATTTCAAAAGTCACTTTGGGCATACAAGTTCGAAGACCACACGCGGTTATTTTCTTACGTTTGCAGATGATGAACTGCAAGCTGATGCTGACAACTATATTAATAGTGAGTCCCAAAATATTTTGCACGAAATACTTTCGTCGCCCTTTCCTCTTGAGGGTGGGCGTGGGCGTGAACTCGAACCACTTCGCAGAGAGTATCCCGTGATGACGTTCGAAAGCAAAAAGGCACTTCTTCGAACGCTACAGCGCGGTCATCAGATTCGGATCGGACCTCAGTCGCTTTGCTTGGCCCGTAGAGGTAGAGCTCTGTGCTCGCAGGATTGCCTATACGAGCAAGAGAGTTGCCTTGATTGCGAAAATGGAGTTCTCACGAACCAACATCTACCCGTTTGGAAGGATATGCTAGAGCGCAATCAGGAAGTGCTACGCGAGCTTCCTGTTGGTTCACCAGGGAACGACGCAATTTCGGCAAATCAGATCGAAATTAAGGCAGCGGTCAAGAGACTTGGGAGGAAACCTCGGTCATGAAACGAAATCGGTTGCGTACTGATATAGAGAATCTTCTACTGCAATCTCTCTTTAGCATTGCAGCGGGGGAATCCGATGCTCGAATTCTGAGCGTGACAACGTTTGCGCGTGCCGCGGGGCTTTCCCGTCAGGCACTCTATAAAAGTCATGCTGATGTTGTGACTGTACTATCTTATCTTTCCCGCCCTCGGGGCACTGATTCGGAGGGGGCGGTGCTCCGGGAGCGTATTCAGAAATTGTGGCAGGAGAAAGAGGATTCTGACAAAAAGCTGCAGGGTGCAGTCATTCAAAACGGTGAATTGATAGTACAAGCTAATGAGCTTAGGCAGCAACTGAAGGCGCGCGGGCTGTCGATCGTTCGTTGAACCGTACCATTCGTACTAGATCTCTTGGCGAAAGACTCCAACGGTTTTGATCTTTCTGGGAAGAACGGCGTATGGATACGTACAAAGGTGCGGTGATTATCAATACGGCGCGCGATAAACGTACGCTTGAATATCTCATCTCGAAGTGTGGCAGCGAAGCAGTTGAGCAGGCATGTGCGAGTATTGCGGGGCGCCGAAAACCATACGTCTCGAACATCGCGAAGGTGTTAGGTGTAGAGATTCCTGACGAGGTTGTAATAACGCCGAGGGATGAAGCCTGCGAGCATCTATCTCGTTTAAAAGCAATCCTCAACAACGGCAAGTCAACGCGATTCAAGAATTCGCGGTAACACCGAGTTGCGCGGATCTCCATGTGGTCTGGTGGGCGATTTTCACAGTCGGAGTGGTGTCCGCACGACGGTGATCGTTGGTGGAGCCGAGCAAACGGGGCACGTGGCGAATGGGGGCATCACGCGTGCTCTGCGTGCGACGATCCGAATATGAAGCGCATCGGGCCGGCCGTCGGTCACATGGAGACGAACGGAAAACTCGATTGGTACTGGCCTAATGGCGCTCTTGCTTCTGCATGATGCGCCGCCGGGGCTCTGGAATGCCTCCCGTCTGCAGTCCGCGAATCGTACGAAGGCTTCGCTGCCGCCGCCAACGCATGTTTCCATGACAAACACTTTGAGATTCATCGTGTGCACGGATTCGAAGAATGAAGTCCGTGAGACTTTCGCCCGATGCACAACAGGACCGCGGCGGTCAGCTCCGTGGAGTTGAAAACCCTACTTCGCGAGATCAATGCCGAGAACATCGATTTCCACGATGGAGCCTTTCTATGGTGGAAAATCTCGCGAGTAGATATCCGGTCTTCAGCACGAACGTTGCCTGATGGCTCTCGGCGCCGCGCTTCGCCCAACACGCCTTCTAAGTCCTTGCCGCGCTCCAGCATCCGCGCGCCTCGCCCACCACCGACCTAATCGCCCTTGAGCATCAGTGGGCAGAGACAACGCTGGATCTCTCGAGGGTGGAAGATCGGGCGACGCCGTAGTAAGTTGGACAAGGACACCAAGCTTTACGGGCGAATATGCGCGGATAGGGAAGCGGGCGACGATGCTCGCTTTTTTTCGATCTAGCTCGCGCATGCTTTCGAGATGCCCTGAGGTTAATGGATAATATGTGGAGCTACGGTTTCGTGATCCGCTGATACGCCAGACTTCCGGAATTTCAACATTAGCATGGCCAACGCTCCTATCACAGGGACCGCACCGGCAGCCGCGAAGATTTCCACAATGCTCCATCCCAAGCCCAGCAGTTGGGCCCCCACAAGCGCGCTGGCCACCGCTCCCAGGCGTCCGATGCCATGCATCCAGCTTACCCCGGTCGCCCTGGCGTTCGTAGGGTAGTACAACGCTGCATAAGTATTCATCCCGATGTTCTGCGTGGGTAGGACAAGACCGCATACGAAGAGGGTCACATAGAGTATTGAGACGGAATGTATGGTGATCGACATGGAGAACAGCAAGCACGCACCGAGCAGCATCACAACAATCAAGGTTCGCGCGGCCCCACATCTACCCATAATCCATCCAATAATGAGTGATCCCACGGCTCCCCCCCAACTGAACAGCGCGACGGCAACGCCACTTTCGCGCACCGAATATCCCAGGACATGCATCATCGTTGGCAGCCAGTTCAGCAGCAGGTAGACCACGAACAGGCCGGTGAAATAGCAGATCCAGAGTACGACCGTTCCGAACAACATCTTGGGCGAGAGAATGGTCCGGATGGAACCTTGTTCGGCGACATCCACGTCCGCGACCCAAAACGATTCATCTGGATCAAGCGGCGTGCTGTTCATACGAAGGAGAATTCGTCGAACTTCGTCCGCTCGCGCACCTTGAGCAGCCAGAAACTTGACCGATTCTGGCATAAAAAAGATGATGCAGAGGGCCGTCACCGTGGCGATTGCACCTCCACACAGAATAAAGGCGCGCCAACCAAATGATGGAATCACCCACGCCGCGACCAATCCACTCCCCATCGCTCCGATTGGAAATCCGCTGCACATGACAGCGAGCAGGGCACTGCGCAGTCTACGAGGTACGAATTCGCCCCAAAGGCTGACTGCGGTAGGAATGGCGGCGCCAAGACCGATCCCTGCCACGAATCGTGTGGCTGCAAGCGATTCAAGGCCGTTGCTGAATGCACCGGCAAGTGTTGCAAGTGCAATCAGCGATACATTGACCAGCAGAATCCGCTTGCGTCCCCAGCGGTCAGCAGCGGGGCCGGATGTCAGTGCACCGACCATCAGGCCGAACAGCGCCGAACTCAGTACGGGCCCCAGTGCCTGCTTCGACACACCCCAGTCTCGCATCAGGTCAGGCGCAACAAACCCTATCAACACCGTGTCGAAGCCATCAATGACGACTATCCAGAAGCAGAGGACCCCGACGAGCCATTGGAATCTGCTTATGGGTTGCTGATCAATGAATGCCTCAACGTCTATGCCGCTCGTTTGAGCCATGGTAGTCTCCTTCGCGTCATGCATATACTTTTTACAATGCCTCTGACGACTCGTGATTTAGAACGGATAGGTTGGGATGACCTCGTTCGTTGTCACCCACTGAAGCGTTGTGAATTCTTCATGATTTGTAGGTGAGCCGTATCGCGATCCATTGCCGGAATTTTTGACGCCGCCAAACGGGGCATGAGCCTCGTAAACGATCGTCTGATCGTTCACGTGGACCATCCCGGCCTTGATGCCTCGCGAAATGGCCATCGCCCGGTCTAGTGACCGACTCTGAACAGCGGATGAGAGCCCGTAGTCACCCCTATTAGCAAGATCTACAGCCTGCTCGTCATCGTCGAAGACGGTGATGGACGCGACTGGGCCAAACACTTCGTAGTCGAACGTCGGCATACCCGGAAGGACGTCGGTCAGAACGGTGGGTTGATAGAACAGCTTGTCGTACTTGCCACCCGTTAGTAACCTGGCGCCTGCTGTCGCGGTGGACTTCACGAATTCGTCGATCTTTTCAATCTGTTGCTGGCTGATTATGGGACCCAGTGCGACGTTTTCGCGATATGGATCTCCGACTGGCAGGTTCTTCGCACGCGAGGCCAGCATCTCCGCATACTGGGCCGCGATCTTGCGATGGACAATATGGCGACCAACCGCGACACAAACCTGACCCTGATGCAGGAATGAGCCATACGCAGCCGCCGACGTCGCGCGCTCGAGATCGGCGTCGTCCAGGACGATCAGCGCGTTGTTGCCGCCGAGTTCCAGGGAAACCTTTTTTAGGGACTCACCGGCAATACGTGCAATCATCTTTCCGGTTGCCGTCGATCCGGTAAAGGAGATCATCGGAATATCAGGATGCCGAACGATGGCGTCACCCACTTCTGCGCCCCCAGGCAGCACGCTTAGTACACCAGCCGGCAAGCCGGCATCTTGGAATATCTGCGCGATAATGAGCCCACCAGATATCGGGGTCTTGGGGTCCGGCTTTAGGATGACCGCGTTGCCCAGTGCGACTGCGGGCGCGATCGATCGAACGGCAAGCGCGAGCGGAAGATTCCAGGGCGTGATGACGCCGACCACGCCAATGGGAACGCGGCGAGCGATGCTGAGGCGGGTGGGCGATCCGGAAGGAAGCAGCAGTCCTTCTGGTTGCGTCGTAAGCGCGGCCGCTTCATGCAGTTCCGAGATAACGCTGGCGAACTCAAACTCGGCTTTGGGCATTATCGAGCCGGACTCGCGCATGAGGATCTCGAGGATCTCTGGCTTTCTCTCTTCGAACAACGCTGCGGCGCGACGAAGGATTGCTGCCCGGGTGCCTGGGGCAGTGTCCGCCCACCGCCTCTGCACAGACACCGCGGCTTCCGCGGCCTCATAGACGTGATGTTTGGACGCGAGACCCACGATGTCAAGGAGTTCACCTGTCGCCGGCTCCATGACTTCAAGTGAGTTAACACCTTCGCTTGTCCATCGCGACGAATATATGCTGCGATGCCACTCCGAACGGTTCAATTTTGTATTCATGTTCGATGCCCTTCTTCCTCATCAAGGTGTTCTGGAAATAGCCACGCTTCAGCCATACCGTAGTTGTTCAGCGTAGGCTATTGGCGGTATCAATCTGGTTGCCAGCCGCATGCTGGATGGGGGATCATAGGGACGACATCGGACTAGCAGGAAGTTAAGTAATTTCCCTATGCCGAATTGTTCCAATATGGGACATCGTTGCCGCGAAACGCAATTCTTGAAGGTCTAGCAGCATGACTGATTCATACTCAATGCCTGTCTTTCCAGAGCCGGAGTTCCGATGGAAACGTGCGCGTGAAAAATTCTTCGGCGATCATCAACGGCCCACAGGCATGGTTCGTGACACCGTAATCCAATCGTGGGAGCGATGTCTGGGAAACGGGAGGTCGACGGAGGAATCTGTCACGCCACCCGTAGTGCCTGACAATGAACTGAAGAACGCACTTCGACGAAGTAGGCGTCTCATCGAGGCAGCAGCACCTGAACTGGACAAGCTTGAGCTAGCGCTGGCCGGTACGGGGTGCTGCGTTTCACTGCTTAATTCGGTGGGTGTCATTGTGCGTTCAAGCCCAGAACAAATGACGACGGGCCATGTCATTCGGCAGTTGGCGCGACTTGGGGTTGACATGTCGGAAGGTGCGATTGGGACCAGTGCGCCCGGCATTGCTATGAAGACCGGTCACGCGGCACTGGTCGAAGGGGGCGAGCACTTTTTCAACGGACAGGGATCGATGCGATGTGCTGCTGCACCTATCTGCGATGCACAGGGCAATCTCGCGGGCGTCCTGAACCTTGCCATTGAGTTCCATCCGTTCGGGTTCGATCCGGGTGCTATCGTCGGCATGTACGCGGGGGTTATCGAAAACAGGCTGCTCAAGGCGCAGCCCATGGATAACCTGCTTCTGGAGTTTCAAATTGCGCCCGCACTGATTGGAACTGGGCTGGAGGGACTGGCCGGGATCAGACCCGACGGGACGGTCGCATGGCTAAACGGAGTCGGGGCCCAGCTGGTGGCGCCGCAGCAGACGCGGCAACTTTCCGTAGAATCGGCTTTTGGCCTGACTATGGCAGACCTTCGCAGTCATTGTTCCGAGCGTGGAAGAATTGAAACCGCGCACAGGTTGCCCAACGGTCTTCTCGTTTTTTTCGTTGTATCGGATTGTTCCCGCGCGGAGCAATCGGGGGCGGTCAACGATTCTCGCGAGAGCCCTTTGAACGGCACTGAAATCCCGTCAATAGTCTCGTCGCTGCCTCAGTCATCCAGTGACCGACTGGCGGCGAAAGAAAGATCGCTGATCCTTGAGGCGCTTCAAGCCTCTAATGGAAACGTCTCGTGCGCTGCAAGGCGACTGGGAATCTCAAGAGGCAGGATCTATCGGGCTTTGCGCGGAACGGCTAGGTAGGCCGTCAGGTGACCCTGTCGTGCCTTCTGTGGAGAAGCGTAAGCGAGGCGCACTGGTCACGACGGCCGCTTATGCGCTTGCTGTCGAATCGCATCACGGCTCAAGCATCCGCAGCAGAGATCAGTACTTGCACAGAGAAAATGGTGATAAGCGAAGTCCTGCCACAAAAGCCGGCAGGACAAGTTCGCAGTGTTGAAGGTAAGAGGAGAGTGCTTATCTCTGGCTGACGTGCGAACTGGCTGCTTTCAGACGCGTCAGCGCGAGATCGACAGCAGCGACGTGCGTCGAGATTTTGTCGGTTTTGGAAACATCGAGGACCAGTTCGACATTTCGTTTGATTCCATCGCGCGTGTGCTTTTCGGAACCTTGTTCTGTCCGGTGATGCAGTTCAATCCCGGTCGCGTACATGACACCACCCGCGTTAGCAATGAAGTCCGGTACGTAAACAATGTCCCGCGCAAGGAGGGCATCGGCAATGTCTTCATTCGTCAACTGATTATTTGCCGCACCGCAAATGATGTGGGCAGAGAGTTGAGGCACGATCTCATGGGTCAGTACGCCACCAAGCGCGCAAGGGGCCAGGACATCGCACGATTCGAGCATTGCTTCCTCGGGCGTCACCCACTTCGCACCGATCTCTTCGGCGAGCGCCTTGCGTGATTCGTCGATATCGGCAACCGTCAGGATTGCGCCTTCCTTCGCGTAGTCTTTCGCCAAAAGCGTGCCGATCCCGCCGAGGCCGACAATACTCACCCTGAGACCCTTCATCGAGGTCTTCTGGAGCACGCTACCAACAGTGGCCCGGATCGCGGTATCCACGCCGACATACGTGCCGAACGTCGTACCGCCTGCGCCGCCCGCTTCCTTCGAATATCCTCCCGCGAATGGTGTGCGCCGACGGATGATGTCAATGTCAGCCGGGCCTGTGCCGACATCTGGTGCTACGTGATAGGTGCCGTCGAGTGAGTGAACTTGATCAGCAACGTCCAGAAGAATTGCTTCTTTTATCTGTGGGGTCAAGGTGAAGCCAGACGGCAGGGGCACAACAGTTTTACCGCCGCCGGTACCGTTATCAATCGCTGCGGCTTTAACGGTCATCGCCTGGGACAGGCGAAGTACGTCTGATATAGCTGTAGCGCTGTCGTCGTAGTGCTTTATGCGAAGTCCACCAACCGCCGGCCCCAGCACGGTTGAGTGAACACCGATCATTACAGGTAGTCCGGTTCTGTACCCCGGTTTAATCTGGAAAAGTTCGTGATCGGTCGGAATAAAGAGTTCTGCCATTTTTGTGCTCCAGTAGCTGGCGTTTGACATTGGGGATCAGATAACGCTGATTTGATTAGCTGGCCTTGGACCGGCCGAAAGTGTGCGCGCCAGCCTGTTCGGTAGATTGAGGTTACTGTCCTCGTGCATCTCTCGAAGACGGTGTGATCAGGTAGTGGCGGGCGTCAGTAGGACGTAGATTGTGATCTAACTGCCCCGCATTGCGAGTCGCACTAGCCTTGGTGGAAATATCCGCCAGGTGCCATCTGGATGACGAAAGAAGAAAATCGAAACAGGGGTTGTTGTGCCGACGATCTCCACTCGAACGTAGCACTTCTGATTCGCCCGGCTATTTCTGAACTCTGCAACCCGAATCTGCCTGTGTGGGCCAGGGGCGAGCCAGTGCTCGACCATCAGGCGCAGTGACTTTCCACCACTAGCCATCGACTTCCTCTTCGTCTCACCAGAACTGCTCTTTGTTGCGTACACTTCATTGCAACTCGTGAAACTTCGACGCTACGTCGCTTGGGTTGCTTCAGCGCTTCCCGGCTGGGATCAGGCTGCAACCACGGGTTCTCAACTCCAGCACCGGCTGCCGTCGGAAACACAAGTGATCAACAAGTCGCGCCGTCCAACTGAGGATCAAGAATATTGGATTGATCCCGACCAAGGTGAGGCCATTCTGCACGCGGTACACCCGTCCGAATAGAACGTTTTTGCTCAATTGTCCCTTCAGAGTCTGCAGCCCGAGCACGGAATGTGGCGGCTGGGAAGATTGCTACGCAAATGACCGGCACGCTCCGACGGATCTCCCATTTTTGGGAGCGAGCCCGAGCCGTCAGCACCGGGTCTGGATTCGAACCGTTGCGTCATTTCTCGCGATCGCGGGCACCGGACCCTTCGGTGCCCGTCAGCTAACTGCGTGAATTCCAGAGCGTAGGGAAAGCAAAGCGCGAGGGCGTCAATCGACGCGCCCTAATGCCATGACGACATCGATCGTGCGACGAGCGTTGCCGCTGTACCTTGTCACGGCACCTGCGCGAGGTTACGGCGCGCAAAAATGGTTGTCACAGGTGCTCCATGAGCGCGCCTTTGCGCCGCGCCCAGGGGGACCTGGATGTCGCAGCGCACATTCGGGCAATCCGCAAAACCGCGCCTACAGTACCAGTTCGATGAGGCTCGGTCCTGACCGGCCAAAGCTTTCCTGAAGTGCCTTGCGGAACTCGTCTGCTGTATCGGCGCGGACGGCCGGGACACCAAAACCGTTCGAGATGTGAACCCAATCGATCTCCGGCCTCTCGAGTCTGAGCATGTCTTTGCCGCGCTGTGAGACTTCAGCATTCATCTTCTGCATTTCATGGAACAGGATTGCGTAGGATCGGTTTGAGAGAATGACTGTTGTGATATCCAGATTCTCGCGCGCCTGCGTCCACAACGCCTGCACAGTGTACATGCCGCTTCCGTCTGCCTGTAGTGCTACTACCCGTCGATTTGGCGCAGCAATGGCCGCCCCAACTGACAGCGGTAGTCCGATGCCAATCGCACCGCCCGTAAGTTGAAGCCACGAATGGGGCGCAGCACCAGCGAGCATGTCGTAGAACAGTTCACCCAGTGAAATCGCTTCGTCTACCACGACTGCGTTCATGGGAAGCTGGTCTGCCAACACAGCAGCCGCGATGGCTGCCGAGGAATCTTGTGCCCGTGGCGCGGCGAGATCCGGCGCGACCGGTGCGCCAATACGCTCTTCAAGTGCTTTGTCGATCTCGTTCAGCGCGTATATCGCGTCTTCGTGATGATCGGCGACGACATGCAGCTTTGCGGTCGAGGGGTACGCGGCGCTGGGGCGTCCCGGATAGGCGAAGAACGCGTTCGGTGGATCAGCGTCGAACAACAGAATATGTTCGACGTTCCGAAGATCCGCAACGGCATTGTCAATATGAAAAGGCAACCGCCGTACACTTAGACCATCCGGGCTGCGATCGATTCTGGCATTGAGAAGTTCGGCGCGTATCCGTGCTCCTGATTTCGAAGCGATGCGACTTGCGCTTTCGGTAGCTCGCGCTGACAGGGCCGAACCGCCAAGGAGAATGACCGTATTCCGTCCCGAGCGCAAGATCCGCAGCGCCTCGTCCAACGCAGTCGACTCAGGCTTCACTCGCGCTCCGCGAGATTTGGCCTTGCCTGCGTTGCCGCCGTCCGACCACGCGGTGTCTGCAGGCATTAACAGCGTGGCAATCTTACCGGGATATTCCCTTGCAGTTTCAATTGCTTCTACGCAGATCGTGCCAACGCTTGCAGGTTCGTCGATCGACTTGACCCAATGGGAAAAGGGTTGTGCGATTGCAGGGACGTCGGACGACAACGGTGACTCGGCTTCACGATGGAAGGTGGCATGCTCGCCGACAATGTTGACAATTGGCGAGCGCGCCTTCAATGCATTGTGCAGATTGGCTTGAGCATTGGCCAAACCTGGGCCCAGGTGCAACAAGGTGGCAGCGGGGCGGCCAGTCATACGAGCGTAGCCGTCCGCGGCGGCGCTTGCCACGCCTTCGAACAGGCATGGCACGTACCGGATACCCGGTGCGGACTCCAACGCTGCAACAAAGTGCATTTCTGAGGTTCCCGGATTCGCGAAGACTACATCGACTTCGGAATCAAGAAGTGTACGTACAAGTGCTTCTGCCCCATTCATAGGGTATCTCCTGCCATGAAAACATCATTTAAAAAGACCCGAGAGGCGGGAGTGGTTCTGCAGTACACGCGAATGAAGCACCGAGGGTTGCATAGGCGAGCGGCAGCGGGCCAAGTCCGGTACGCACTTTCGGTCTCTGTGGTTTAGCCGGTTGCCATTGGACACTGGCACTCGTTTTCGTTAGGTGTGTGCCTTCACTTGACAGTGCTTACCAGCGCGGCGCCGACTCGGAGAGCTGGAGAAGACCACGACCAAACGAGAAATTCTCATTCGGAACCGGAATCAGGGAGATAAAGACATCGTCGGGTGAGATATCCACATTTGACTGTAACAGGCGACTAATTGCGGCTACGAGGGCTCGCTTGTCTTCAATTGGACGGTGCGCGCCAATCTGCACGGTGATGATCATCGCGTCCGCACTACGTTTCATGTCCATGAACGTTGGGTCAATAAATAGCTCGTCTTCGTCATGTTCACTGATGATGATGAAGCGGTCACCTTCAGGAATGTTCAGCCCCTCGACCAGGGAGCGGTTGAGCGAATTTCCGATTGCCTGCTTCTGTGCCTTCGAAAAACGGCCTTTAGGGATATGTGCGTGAAATACTGGCATTGAAGACTCCGTAGATCAGTTGATAATTCCGTCGCCGCGGGGTGTCGGATGTCCAGTTGACTGCTGCATGGTGGTGAACAGGTTAGGCAGGGCGACGACTCCGTAGCGACATGAGTGGGATAGGGCGATGTTTCCCCTTACTGCGTTGCCCCAAGGTGCTCGGTGAACCACGTCACTGCCGCACCACATGCCGTCTCAAATGCCGCGGCGTACGGTGCAAAGTGCCCTCCGGGGATGAGCGCGAGGCGTTTGGGGTGCAATGCCTTTTCAAAGGCATCCAGCTCGAGATCGGTCAGTGTCAGAGTGTCCTGCGCAGCAACAACCATGAGCAATGGGGTCGGCGAGACACGGGCCGCCCAGATACCCGGTTCGTACATCCGGGCTGCGAACGTAGAGCGCAGCGTGACCGAGTTTTTCCAGGAACTTTCTGAAATCGGTTGCAGATAAAAGTCGATTGCCTCCTGGGCTCGGTAGGCAGCAAGTTCGGCGGGTTCCGCGCTGACAATCGACTGTGTGCGAGGCTTCTCACCGCGATGTTGTGCGTACAGATCTTCACTCAGGAGATCTATGAAAGCGGACTGCGCATCGGAGTGCACGCGGCGTCGGCCTTGCTCAAACCCGCTGATGGTCGGTACCTGAGACACGATGCATTTCAGACGCCGGTCGGTCGCACCCAATATGAATGCGTGCCCGCCGCTATAACTTGTTCCCCATAGACCGATTCGATCATTGTCGACCTCGGGCCGGCTTGCAAGGAATGAAATCGCATGTCGCCAATCATCGATCTGCTTCCATGGATCGACATCCTGACGCGGGAGACCGTCGCTTGAGCCAAAACTGCGGTGATCGTGAACGAGGACGACAAAGCCAGCTTCGGCGAACGCTCGCGCGAAGCGTTCGAGACAGTGCTCTTTCACGGCGCCGAAGCCATGTGCCATTGTGATGGCCGGCCGTTTTGTTCCGTCGTCCGGAGGAACAAAGAGCCATCCGCGCAGTGTCACACCATCCTGTGCTTGAAACTCGATGTCGGTTCTCGAAATCATCTCGGGTATTCCATTAGTCGCAAAATTATGTTGATATGCGCATAATAGACAACAGAACGATGCATTGCAACCATCCCTTTGTCGGTGTACGCGGAGATCAGATATGTCGCAGTTTACGCAAACGAATGCCCACCATGAGCGACAGCCCACGGTCATCTGTATTCACGGTTTTCTAGACAACAGTTCGGTCTGGGCACCCCTGACCGATGCTCTAAGGCCAGAGTGCGCTGCTGTTTTCACGGTCAACCTGCGAGGAGCGGGTGACTTGCGTGACTCAGGAGGACCATACACGCTACAGCAAGCCACAGCAGATGTGGTCGGGCTGATCGACCAGCATGACCTCCATGACATTGTGCTGGTCGGTCACAGTATGGGCGCACAGATTGCGGAGATGGTCGCGCAGCGACGGCCGCGACAGATTATGGCGATGGTATTAATGACGCCCACGCCGCTCGCCGGAAACCGGTTGCCTGCCGATGTGGTCGATTTCCTGAGGCAGAGCGGCGCAAACGCAGCAACCCAGCGTAGTATCCGCGAGCAGTTTTCCTGCAATCTCGATCAAGATACGCTGGAACGATTGACGGACGCTTCCGTCATGATGGGGGTGGAAGCGGTTGAGGGTTATTTCGATGCGTTTAGCACAGGCGATCCGAGTGGCCTCGAACCGTGCACGTTTTGCGGGCCCGTTCTGCTCATCGGTGCGGAGAGCGATCCCGTCATACCGGCAAGTGCGGTGAGGCAGGCGCGCGAGACGCGTTACAGGCTGAGTGAACTCGTGATGATCCCACGCTCCGGACACTGGCCCCATCTTGAGCAGCCGCGCGAGACTGCGACTGCGATCATTCGGTTTCTGCAAGGTGCAGATCTGCTGTAGGAAGCTTCCCGTACGTGCTTGATCGTTTCAGGGCGCAGGTCGTGTGCGGGGGTAGGTCGGCTGAAAAGTTGCAGTATGGGACAGCAGGATTGCAAAAATGCGCATATGTGCATATATTCTCGCAGACGAGCTTTGCAAACTGTTCTACACCATGACCACATCTACTAAGTCAATTGAGGATATCGACGGCCGCTGTAACTGTCTGGCGGCCCGTCAGGCATCGCGCTACCTGACGGCCGCCTACGATCGGGCACTGAGTCCGGTGGGGTTGCGTGCCACTCAGTTCTCGATTCTTCACAAACTTGCCAGTGCCGGACCCTTGACGATTGGTGAACTTGCCAAGATCATCGCCATGGATCGTACGACGCTGTCGACCAATCTGAAACCCCTTGAACGCGATGGCTTGCTGGAAATTCGAACGGGAGAGGACCGACGGGCGAGAGAGGCGCATATCACAAATGCCGGGGTGAAGCGGTACCATCAGGCGTTTCCGATGTGGACAGCGGTGCAGGACGAGTTTGAATCATCGTACGGCATGCGTGACGCCGCGGCGCTGCGCAAATCATTGCGTTCGGTTCTGGAAACCGGCTTTGCGCCGTGGGATGAGTAGGGCGACAGAGTGGGGCGAAGGCGACGGGTAACAGATGCGACCGGTCGCGTAAGCCTCAATTTTTTCAATCACATATGAGCATATGCTCATATTGGGTGCAATTCGGAACGCCGATCTGATCGACGGCGGTCCCTGAAACTGGAGACATAACATGAGCAATACAGCGATCATCGCGGCATGCGAGAAGGCGTTTAGTGGTTTCGAAAAGAACGATAAAACGGAGCTGGTTGGCCTGCTTGCCGAGGACTTCGTGTTCGAGTTTTCTGATTCGCTCCCGTACGGGGGGACGTACAACGGCAAGGAAGAGTTCCTTGCGTTCTGGAAGCACGTCAACGGCGAGTACGAGTATTTCAACTATGAAGCCCGGGCGGTACTGGCGGTAGAAGACTATGTCATCGTGCCGGTGATCGCGCGCGCGAAAAGCAAGAAGGGTGGTTCGATGGAAAACGAACATCTATTCCTCTTCAAGGTGAGTGATGGAAAGCTCGTATACGGGCGGATCTACGCGGATACGGCACGCGGTCGTGACCTCCTCGAGGGGCGTGAGCCTCGGCGCTACCCGAAGGCACTTGCCGTCTGAATGGTGCTTTTAAGCGGGAATCTGTTGAGGGAGAGGAAACGTGTCGATCGAATGCCAAACGTCCACGGAGTCGCGGCAAAGTGATACGCGCGACACGCTCGTGATCCCGGTGGGCGATTCGGCACATGAGATCTCTTGGATTCCGGAGGCTGAGTTCGACGAATTCCAGCGCGGACGCAGGATGATTCTGATCGCGGCAGTACTGATGTGCTTGTGCCTGATGATCTGGGTCGGCGGACTTTACAGCTGAGCAACATCGGGCTACTGATCGTGAATTTCCCATAAATTAATAAGTATTGCTATGCGAAATTCATCGGCGTGATCTATAACCTTCTGACGAAGTGGGGGATGTCGTTGGCGGCGGGGCCTCCTGTGAGGCCCCGCTGATGAATGGCGGTATATGGGAACGGAAGCAGGTGCGGTCCATTCAGGCGGGATGTGCGCGGAGGCGTCGCGAAGCAGATTTAGCTGACGTCACGCAGGACCCCGGAGCCTAGATCGGTCTTCTGGTAACGCGGGAATCGGCATGCTGCTGCACTTGCTATGAAAACTCAGGCAACAGCTGTTGTGGAGGCAGTGGGGCTGTCCAGACTCGACTGGGTTCACCCGTGTTTTTGGCTTGAGTTGCGAGCTTAAAGCCGGTCCGCAACAGCTACGCCGGATGATCTCTCAGGTGAGCGGCGGCGGATTCCTGAACATAGGCGGACGGTTCACCGTAATGTGCGATACGCTCTGAGCGCAATTTATGAACGGCCCCACTCTAAGGCTGGCAATACGATCACATTGATTGCCGGTTTCGCGGTGAGGGCAATGGCTCAGATGGTCACCGCAAGCCGATTCCATGGGACACGCGCTTATCGTAGCCGCGGCCGCATTAGCGATAATCTCGGTTTCGCAGCGCCATGCAGCTTCAGCAGGTTAGATAACGCCGCGCAGCTAAGGACATTCGGGACGTGTTTCGCGTCCCTCAGTTGTTGGAACGAGCATGCAACTGCGAACCTCACGAATCAGCAACTTTTCTGGTGAGTTGTCCGGGTGAAAATCCGAAACAACTTTTGAATTGGCGCCCGAAGTGACTGTGATCCGAAAAACCGGCTTGAAGAGCAACACGACCGATTTCCTCACCGTCATGCAGCATGCGCTTGGCGTTCACGATCCGTAATACAAGCTGGTAGCGATGGGGTGGCAAGCCATACATTTGGCTAAAACGGCGACAAAAATGTGCTGGCGAAAGCGCTGCCCGTCGCGCGAGTTCGTCAAGAGAGACAGACTCGTTCCAGTGCGACTGCAGGTGTTGCAAGGAGTTGTAAAGTCTGCGCTCATACCTGTGCGCGTAAAGGTCATCATCGGAGTTTGCGTGATTCCCATGCCTCAGCAGAATCTCGTCCAGGATCGCGCCGCACTCTTCGTTCAGGGATGCGTCAGCGGGTGACCCTGATCGTTCACAATTCAGCAGATCAAAAACAAACGCGATCAGTCGCTGCGCGATAGGCCGATCCGGTATCGCATTCGCCGGCAGATTGATGTCGTCCAAGCCCAGGGCGTGTGCCTGTTGGCGCAACCGCGCGTCACTGACGTACAGCATCACGTACTGGCATGGCGTTGTCCCTAGCGCGCGTCCCGCATGTGGCCGGTATGGCCGAGTCACCACCAGTTGGCCTTCCTGGATGACGTTGCTGTGCGCGTCGGCAGCGTTGTCCTGAATCCCAGACACGACTGCACCGATTGACCAGGCGTCATGGAGGTGTGGAGCGAACCGGTGGGAGTAAAAACTTGCATGCATCACTTCGACACCACTCAGGCGATTCAGAGCGCTCGAGTAATGTGCAAAGTCTGCTGATAGGCGATTGGTCTGGCTCATGTCGTCTGTGACAACCCTTGTTGACAGGTGTCTATTTCTGGCCACCTTGCGTCAATGTACTAGGCCGTCGGTCGGCAAATCTAAACTAGTACCCCGAATAGTAGTCCTTTCGTGAGCAATTGCGCGTGTTCGGGGGGCAAGCAGCCATAGATGTGGCCCTAAAAATTGAAGGGCAGTGCATCCGCATGTGCGTCGATCCGAAGCGGGGCTCCTTTGCCAAGGAAATCCGTCGCCCTCAAGCAACCCAGTGTGTGTCGCCAATTTCTTCCGCGCTAGAACGTTTTTGCTCGATGTAGATAGCTACGCGCAGGCGTAGTTTGCGGTGTTCTCCAAGGTACGACAGGAACTGTTGTCGCTGCCTGCATCGCACATCGCCAAGGCGGGATGGGCCAGACGCTCCAGCGGTCTGGGCACTAGTCGCGCTTGGCAAAGTTGCGGCCAGACTGTTGCGAAATGGAACAATCACGAGTAGGGAAACTACCTGTATTCCGTCAAAAATTCGACCACCCCTATGATCCGGCCACGGTCCACGGCACGGGCTTCCATATGCAGTGCGTTGCTTGTCGCGATTGTGTCTGCCGACGAAGACGTTTTCTGCTCTTCAATGACAAAGGAGGTTTTTTTCAATGAATTCAGTACGTCATTCCATTGCGTACCTGCCCGGATGGAAGTGTGCGGCCAGCAAGAAATTTGATGTTGTGAGGCTCGCCGCGGGAGAGTTTCTCGTTGGACTTGCGTGTCCCGGCCACGTTTGCGAAGCCGCCGAAGTTAGGCAGGTTGCACTCTCTCAATGGGCAGAGACATAGGGCAATGCTCGTGCGCCAATTTTATATCGGGTGGCCGCCTATTTCGAACCGCACTTGGATGACGTTATTGAACGGTGAATTCGCGAAACTGGCTCGAAACGTCCCAAGGGGGATTACGAGTTCGCAGGCGCGCTCGTTGAATCGTACGAAGCCGCAGCACGACCTTCGCGAGTCGACGGAGGACTTTCACCGTTATGAAAGCGGCAGGCCGACGCGTGCTGCCAGTCGCCAGCCGAGTAAAGAATCTTTGGAATCTGGTGAACCCGTTTCGCATTCGGACCGGCTATCAGTCGGCAACAGCCGGACAAAATCGACAGTACCGCTCAGGACACCGCTTCGCCAGGGGCAGAGATACTCGGCGGCGCACAGTATCGGCAATTCAACTATTAGCCAACGATTTTTCTGAACGTCATTGGCTGACGGGACCGCGGTGCTAGGCCTGCATGCTTGGCTTACCGAATCGGCGTCGAAACGGGACGCCGTGGCGTTATCAGAACGCCGATGAGAGGCAATTAAACACGACAAGCTTGCGCATCATGATTAAAGCCGATGCGCGTAGCCGGGTTCACATCGAGTCCTCCAGATCCAGACCTGTGAGGAGTGGGTGTGCAACGCGGATAGGAAACTATATGGACATTTTTATCCAGCAGGTACTCAACGGGCTGGTGCTTGGCAGCATCTACGCCATCATCGCTCTCGGCTACACCATGGTGTACGGGATTCTGGGCATCATCAACTTCGCGCACGGCGACGTGCTCATGGTGGGCGCCATGGTCGCGCTCTCTGCGATCAATGTGCTCCACAATCACTTCCCGGGCCTCGGGAACATCCCCACGCTGTGCATCGTCCTTGCCGTCGCCGCGGTCGTATGTGCGGGCGTCGGGTACACGATCGAGAAGGTCGCGTACCGGCCGCTGCGCCGGGCGCCGCGCCTCGCACCGTTGATCACCGCGATCGGTGTGTCGATCCTGCTGCAGACGCTCGCCATGATCATCTGGGGCCGCAACCCGCTCGCGTTCCCCCAGCTCATCTCGACCGAT